>JAYVII010000020.1:0-14847 GCA_043770395.1 bacterium
ACTTCATGATATAGACATGTTGATAAATTTGGATAATAAATTAATTAAAGTGTTATAATTTACTTATGAATCCAAATCTTACAGCTAGAGCACCTATAAACGACCAGCACCCAAAAGAAGCTATAGCTTATTTGAAATCAAAAGTAATGCCTAACCTTACTGATGTTTCCGCCCAGGAAGCAAGGAAGGCTGTAGATCAGGCAAGAATCGCCGTAAATGCTAATCAGCCATCTTTGGCCATGCTAATAGTAGTTAATAGTGCGTCTCAGTTAATAGAAACGGCAAACTCGGAATTTCTCAAAGAATGTGGCTCAGACAACACGAGGCACATGGCTAGGAAAATATTGAACAGGGATTTCAAAGCGAAGGTAATTGAGATATACTGTAAAATATTAGATTCTGTTAAAGCTACTTATGTTCAAAGTAATCCACTGGCTGATAATGATATGGTACTTACCAAAGATGAGATGATAACAGACATAGAAACACGCCTTAAAATAATTATACTAGAAAAGGGAACAGACATATCGGAGCAAGACCTGCGCACTTCACAAGAGAAAATTAAAAGGACTTCTTCTAGCATTAGAAGAATGGAAGATCATCTGAAGAAAGAACCTGACGCTACGAAAAAGATAGACATAATAAGGTCTGCAAAGTTACCACAAAAGCTTGTGCAGATAGGAGAAGTAGTAAGAGGCCTCGCAAGAAAACCCACGAGAAACCTGCCACAAGAGGAGTTCAGGCTTGCAAGTGCTGAGGCATCAGCTCTTTATAGAAAGCTTGCAATACTTTCAATAGCCTATAACGCTAAGGTGGAAGAGCCGGTATTATTAGACACGGACACTGTGGAGTTAACATGCAAAGAGCTAGATAGCTCTTTGGGAGAGTTGTTGGCCGAATTAAATATTGACGGCTACCACGATCACAATGACCTAGCCTTATTCATAAAGTTAATTGAAGACTTAAATAATTCGAGAGACCACAAGAAAGTAGCTCATGTCGCAAATTTATTATATAAATATCACATACCCCTCAAGTTCAAGCATTTACAAAATGCAAGGGCCTCTTTTTATAGAATGCTTAGACCTAATCCCAAGTATGCTCAATTTGTTTATACACCAAAAAATATTATTGAAGGTTCGGGAAGGGGGGCCACTGTGTTGGGAGTACCCATAAACAGCTTTACAAAAGTTTCGGGTGAAGACAGCCTGTCGAATGAACAGCTCGCAAATAGGGTGATTGAAGCTTCGAGAGAGTATCAGTCAGGTGTCGCCATAGCAATCGCAAAGCTAAGACCTTATGGATATATTTTGGATAAGATGGCGAGAGGTCTATCACTTACTTCATTTGAAATTAATTACGTAGAGCCTCTAGATGCAGAACAAAGAAAAACATTATATGTATTACACAAGCTAAATAGATATTCTGTAAATATATCAAGCTTTGTTGCCAGAACAGATGCCTGGAAGAGAGCCACACAAAGAGAAAAAGAAAAATCTAATGCTTCCGCCAGAAAAGCTGAAGGAGAGGCTTTACTAAGACCTTTGTCTGAGACCTTCAGAATAACAAACTAACAATGTCAACTCCTAATGAACCTAAACACGCAAGCACCGCTCCCGAGTTAGATTTGGAAGCTATGTTTAGTGATGCTCTGGGTAGAGGTATAGATACAGATGGTTCTGCTGCCACAATAACATCCACTCCATCGGCCGCCCCAGCACAACCTGCACCCACCACTCCTCCAGCCGCACAGACCCCCGCAACTCCTCCACGTAACACAAAGGCTCCTGCATCAGCGCCGACCATTACGCCTACACTGACCACAGGGTTTGAAAATTTTGATGCTGATGAGACAATAACAAAATTGAACCTCGCTTCAATAAATACCTTAGCAGGGCTTTTAAGTAAGTGTACGCTGTTACTTAATACAGCTGAAAATATTATGGATGCTACGAATGGACTGTTGACAGATAATTCAATAAACATAGGGATTGTAATTCCAGCAATTTCTGCAACAACAGAAGAAATCTTTAATGACTCTGTTGGAAGAATCTTAGGTGCTGTAGACCAATTTAAAATAACATTGAGAAGCTCAACTGGTATAGACAGCATGCTAAGACAAAATATCACTAAAAATTGTACCAAAATAATACAACTAGTTACTTCTGTTAAAGTTGCGTTTATAGAAAGACTACATGCGATTAATATAACAAAAGCGCCATCTGCCACCACGACACCAACACCAGTGGTCACGCCTATTATCGTAGCCCCAGTGACAACCACTGCTGCAGCTTCACCAACTATAGATACCAACCTTAATGATCTAAATAATGCATGGTCAGAGGTAGAGTCATTCATGCAAGATGATGGTATCTCATATACAGAAAAATTGATAGAACTTAAAGTTTTTATAAGAAGAATAAATGGCGGAGAATTCGGAGATGTAAAAAAAGAACCAGTAGCGACAAAATTAAAAGATGCTGAAGGACTTTTAAATGCATGCCTTGCTGTACAAAATGAATTTAATGGTACTTCTATTATAAAAAGTCAAGATTATTACATTGATGAAGCTAATAGAATTAAAGATAGTATACTGGCCTGTAAAAAAATAGAAGACTTTGCCGCCCTTGAAAAAGAAGCTAGAGATCTTGTGGCAAATTTTGACTCCAGAGCTGCCACTTCTAAAAAAGGCAAGATAGATGAGTGGATCACAAATCCAAAAACAGATAAAAGTTCGCTCAAGACCAGAACTATTGATCTAGCAAAATATCCGCTCACACTTAGTGTGGTGTATGGACACACATCCAAACAAGTCACAGGAGCTCTCTCCCCAAACTTTTTGCAGGCACAAAGAACTAGGGTTGGTGAATTAAAAAAAGCAGAAGAAAAACTAGATAAAGCCAAAGAGAGTATCGAGGAATACACACTAGCAATCACAAAAGCTATCTCAGACATAGACGCTGAGATAGTTGGCAACATACCAGCCAGTCCGACACCAGCTCAATGGAAACAACACATAAAAGACTATTTTAGCCCTACAATAGTTAGACTGCAGTCAATCATAGATAACAAAATTACCGAGATATCAGAAAAAGTTAATACAGCCAACGATATAAGTAAAGCCCAAGCTCATGCAATAGAAAAATTTAAAGATGTTAAAGAAAAAATAGAGGCATTTAACAGAAGCTATCACTATGGTAATGATGGGCCAATAGGTTTATCCGCACGTAAAATTTGGAATGGTGCTTATGTGCACGTAGAAGGAGTTATGAGGGATAGTAAACTTGTGAAATTTAGCAGGCCACCCTTTATACCAAAAGTAAATATAAAAGCTCAACTCTTTGATGTAAATTCCAGACCACTCTCTAGCCCGTCCACCCCACCCGGTAGTGCAAGTCCCTACGGAGCCATGGCCGGAGTAGCTGCACACATACCCGTTCGTCCTCTTGGTTGGGGTTGGAAAAGATATACTACTGCATTTGTGGTGGCGGCGGTGGCGACATTTATTATGGGTGCAGTACTAGAACCAAAGAATGGTGATAGGGAGAGCGGGGGTAATAAAGATGGAATTGGAGATAAAAATCCAAAAGCCACTACCGATGGCACAGTAGCTGCGGGAGAAGTGACAAGGAAATTGGAACAAGCCACAGAAAATATGCAAAGGGCTGCCCGCACGTTACAAGAGACGGCCGCTGGCAACGCTGCCTATATCCCTCGTGCACCGAGTACCACAGAAGCGAGAGCAAATAGAATAAAGCAATTAGGCACTATGTCTGGTGATCAAGTATTGCAAGAGGTTGAGAGAATAGGAGGCAAGGGCTTGAAGACACATAAAGGTGTCAATCTAATAAATAAAGATATAGCAGAAGGCACAGCTAAGAGTCAGAACCCAGGAGCGGTGGAATTATTGACAACATATCTAGATAAAGGCGACATCACAAGATTAAAAATTATTGCTCATATATTAGAAGAAGCTAGTAGAAAAAAAACAAATGATAGAGTCGAAACAATAAAATATATACCAGACAATATATCAATAGCTAACAGCGTGGCTGATTTGGTAGCGTGGTTGATAGGCAAAGACAATAAGGGTGAGAAATTTGTTATATATCAACCAATCAATGCAAGCACAGGTAAAATCACTAGCCAAAGGGTACTATTCCGTGATGACTTCACACAAGATACGCAAAGTATGATGGCCAAAGCATTTAGAGAAAATTTAATAGCTGATACCAAAAGTGGTGGCTATGTGGCAGCTAGCGGTGTAGCCACTATTACTGAGCGAGACATGGATAATATATTAAAGAATCTGGAGAACGAAGGACTAGGAGGACAACTTAATACCATTTTTGAAGCTGTAAAAAATAATAGATTGAATGAAGCTGTTACTAAGAAGATAGAATTATTTAAGCTTTAAAAAACAAAATAATAAATAATAGAAGACAAGAGTAATAAATAACAGAATAAAAAATATGAATATATTTAGTAAAATATTTAACAAAGAAATAGAGGATATATATGAAGCGGTGAAGTGTGTTGCAGTCATGGAGATATTGCATGGCGGTGAAGATTTGTATGTGACTGATGCTGCTAATAACAAAATAAAATTAAATGTACCCGAGAGGCGGGTGGCTGCTGATGCTATACAGAGTATAGCCAAGGAGAGTAATATAGAGCCACGCGACGGCGAGACAGTAGAGGCATATGTGTTGCGCGCTGCCATGACTGATATATTACAAGAAAGTGAGGAATTGACGGCTTTACGTAAACAAGCAGAGGAGGCTGGAGTGTAAGATAGTAAAAATAAATATGCTATAATACTCTCTATGATATCGCTAAATAGCAAACAAAAAGAGGCGGTAGAATATATAAATGGACCATTGTTGATATTGGCGGGGGCGGGGGCGGGGAAGACCAAGACCATTACAGAGCGTGCTATAAATATAGTTAAAGCTGGAGTGGCACCACACAATATATTATGTATTACTTTTACTAATAAAGCCGCAGCCGAAATGCGTGAGCGCATCATGCATAGACTGTATGAAGAAGGCATGGCCGACGGATTGCCTCCAACTATCAAGACCTTTCACGCTCTCGGCGTGCATATATTACGCGAACAATATACCTATACACATTTGAATAAAAGCTTCACTATACTGGACTCTGCTGATAGTAAAAAGGTGGTCAAAGAAATAATAGATAGACTGGATCTCGACCCCAAACATTATGATGCTGGTAAAATTAAAAATATAATAAGCAGTGAGAAAAATAAAGGCAAATCAATAGAGAGCTATAAAGAAGGCGTGTCCAGCTTTACTATGGAAATCATAGCCAATGTCTGGCGTGAATACACGCTGGAGCTGAGAAGGCAACAGGCCATAGACTTTGATGATATACTCACATACACTAGAGACCTATTACGGGATAATGCAAATGTGAGGTCAATGTATCATAATAGATATAAATATATACAAGTAGATGAATATCAAGATACCAATAATATACAATATGAAATTACTAGACTGCTAGTCAAGAGTATAGATAATAATATATGTGCCGTAGGCGATACAGATCAAAATATTTATTCTTGGCGGGGGGCCAATTTGCGTAATATACTTAACTTTGAAAAAGATTATAAAGGAGCCCGAGTGGTATTACTGGAAGAGAATTATCGTAGTACCGCTAATATATTGGCTCTGGCCAATCGCAGTATAGCCAAAAATAAAGCTAGAAAAGAAAAAAACTTGTATACCAGAAGTGACGGCGGGGACAAAATAGAAGTATTGCCGGCTTGGGACGAATATTCAGAGGCTGATTGGATTGCTCTCACCATCAAGAGATTAATTGATAATGCTGTGCCCCCTAATAATATAGCCATACTGTATCGCGCTAATTTCCAATCGCGCATACTAGAGGAAATGCTAATTAAATATAATATACAATATCAGTTGTTGGGAACTAAATTTTACGAAAGAAAGGAAGTCAAAGACATGATGGCCTATATGCGTGCTGCTATCAACAGGAATTCTTTGGTGGATATACGAAGAGTGCTAGAATTCCCCAAGCGTGGCATAGGGCCAGCCACTATGATAAAAGTTTTGGCCAATGAGCCACTAAGCCTGGCCATAGAAAAGAAAATTGCACCGACATATGTACTGCTTGATAAAATAATAGAGACATTGGCTACAGAGACATTGTCAGCGACTATGCTGTATGCGCTAGGGGAAAGCGGTATAGAAAAGGACTTGCGTGCTGGTGGTGATGATGAAATTGAGAGGCTGGCCAATATATATGAGCTTATAAGTATTACAAATAAATATGACGCTATGCGTGGAGATGATGCCCTTGAAATGTTCCTTACTGATTCTGGATTACATAGTGATCAGGACGAATTGAATGATAAAAGTAAAATAGAAGGCGTACGCATGATGACAGTACACGCCAGTAAAGGATTAGAATTTGATTATGTATTTATAACTGGACTAGAAGAAGATTTATTTCCTCACGCTGATCTGGGCAATAGAAATAAAAGTGAAGAGGAAAAAGAAGAAGAACGTAGACTATTCTATGTAGCCGTCACCAGAGCCAAGAAAAAGCTTTATTTATCATACGCTGAATCGCGTACTATATTTGGCAAAAAGTCCATAAATATACCTAGCAATTTCCTATCCGAGGCCGAGAGTGATATAGCCGATTATCATGATATGCATTATGTTGAGAAAGAAAATGTGGTAAACTGGGATTAATATATGAAGCCTAAAAAATCTTTTGGACAGAATTTCTTGACATCCATCCCCGCTAGGAATGCTATAGTGGCAGCTGGGAATATAGAGCGTGGAGAAACGGTGCTAGAAATAGGTCCTGGCAGGGGATTCCTAACAGAGGGACTACTTGCTTCGGCAGCAAATGTAATAGCATTAGAGGCTGATAGGGATTTGATACCGATACTGGAAAGTAAATTCAATACAGGCCCCCCTCCCCAACCCTCCCCCCTCAAGGGGGAGGGTGCCATACATCTCCTCAACATCGATGCCCTTAAATATGACACTACGCTAATTAAAGGTAAGTACAAATTAATAGCCAATATACCATACAATATTACTGGAGCAATAATAGAAAAATATCTGAGTGCAAAGCACAAGCCAACCTCAATGATAATACTGGTGCAGCGTGAAGTCGCCGAGCGTATAGTATCGCGTGACGGGCACGAAAGTATACTTTCTATAGCTGTGGCCATATATGGTGAGGCCAAAATAGTACATAAAGTTTCTGCTGGATCATTTTATCCCAAACCCAAAGTTGATAGTGCAGTGCTGGCCATAAACAATATCAACAATGATTTTTTTAATAGCTTTGAAGCCTGTGCAGAGAAAATATTTTTTACTATATTACGTGGAGGCTTTCAGTATAAAAGGAAATATTTGATAAATAATTTATCAGAAATATTAGTCAGAGAAAATTTAATAAATGATAAATTATTTATAAAAGATCTATTAATAAAAATATTTAATGATTTAAATATAAATGAGCGTGAAAGAGCAGAAAATGTTAAAATAGATAAATGGAAACAATTGTTCTCGCTTATATATGCGCAGCTATAGCTTGGGCTTTTGCTTTTTATATTTCTTATTTATATATATATAAGAAATTAGAGTTTAAAAAGTTTATACTTTTAATTGCTCTCTGGGGAGCCTATACACATAGTCCTTTGCTTACGGCCATTGATGTGAGCGGACTATCTGAAATCAAAATCTATGCGGTTATAATATTTTATTTGTTAACTATAATAACTGTGGTGGTCGGATATGCTGTGGCATGTTTCTTCTGGATGGCCCTTCATAACTCTGCAAGGTCCATACAAAAAATGCAACCCCCACCCCTAGTCCCTCCCTCAAGTGGAGTGGGACCACTCGATGCATTTAATGCTCTCCTTGCGGGAGCTGGCCAGAGGAGGTACGACGATGGACTGAGGGGGTTGCAACATATAAAATTAATATTTGTAATGGTATTAGGAGAATACTTGCGTGGGGTGGTTTTATCTATATTATTCCTAGGAGAAAATAGCAAAATAAATGTGAGTGATGCCACATTTTCCATAGCCAATGCTCTCGCTCTCACACCATTATCACGATTATCCTATTTTGGTCATATATACTATTTAACCTTTATACTTTTTTTAATTATTGTTGTCGTATTCGAAACTCACAGCAGATACAAAAAATACTTGTCAAAAAATGAGGCTTCTTTCTTAAAAGATAAAATGTCCTTATTTAACAAGGTACTTTGGCCACTAACTTTACTTTTTATTTTTATAAGTTTACAACTTTTATATATCAAATATGTTTATTATCAGTATCATGAACGACAAAGTATTTTACATAGAGATAATATAAATACAATAAATAAAAATAATATTTGGCCTGAGGCCAATATACTTTTAATCCCTAGTGACATACCCATGCATTATGATATGAAAAATATTATTGCTTCCACCACATTTAACAAAATTAATAATGATTATCAAAATAAATTAGACAAAATTATCAGAAATATAAATTCAACGAATACATTATATGACATGGTCATATTACCAGAGAACGTGGCATATGCAACAAGTTTAAAAGTAGTAAGTTTAAAATCTGGAAAAGATCTCTACAAAGGTATACCAATATTAAGTGGTTTATTAAGTGAAAAAGAAGAAGGTGCTCCAGTCTCCAACACTTCTATTTATACAGATAGTAAAAATGGTATAACTTATAGAAATAAAGCCTATCTATTCCCCTTTTATGAATACAAACCTTATATAGCAAATTTAATTCCTAATTATATATATAAAAAAGATATTGAGGTAATGGCTGGCGAGGGAGTGGTGGACTTTTACTTAGATAAAGGTAAAAGTATATACAAATGGACCACCATAATATGTTCAGAATTTTATTCTTATAATTATTTAAAGGCTTTGAAGGTCCGTGACTACGATTTCATAATCTCTCAATCATCACTGGGTATATTTAATCATTCGCATTGGATGCATGCAAATATATTGCTAAGTCAAATTATAAATTCCAATTATCTGGCTGTGCCCATAATTAATGTCTCTAATTCTGCACCATCTTATCTTATTATTGATAATGAAATCAAATATTATCATGACGACACTATGCCTTTTAGTATCAATATGAGTTACCCCCACCCCTAGCTCGTCCCTCAAAAAAAGGGATACGAATACTACCCCCACCCCAGCCCTCCCTCAAGGGGAGGGGAACAAATCCAAATGCTTCTGTATCCATGAGGGGCTCCCTCCCCTTGAGGGAGGGCTGGGGTGGGGGTCGGGTGGAGGTGGGGGTTAAGTTTGTGGATAAAGAGATAAATAAATAAGGACTATTTGATATAATGTCTATATGAATGACATAGAGTCCTTGGCAAATAGTAATTACAAAAAGAAAATAATAATAGCTGTTGTTATTGTCATAGTAATTTTTATCATTGCATATTTTAGTAAAAATAAATACCTTTACAAAAATAATAATGATAATGCCAACACCTTTGATTACAAAACTTCAAATCTGGATTACGTAGTTGCCAATGCAAATGATGATGCCGATGGTGATGGGCTAGAGAATTGGAGAGAGAATTTACTAGGTAGTGACCCATCTTCAGCCAACGGTATAAATACCCAAGGCAATATTGATATAAATGGCGCAGCCATTAAATCTGGCGCTGGTGGTACAGCAGGCAATGCTAGTAGCAGTATATCCTCCAACAACTTAACTGATCAAGTAGCTATTAGTCTATATGCCTCGGCCAACGCGCTGCGTAATAGTGGCGATACATCCAGCTCTAGTATGTCTGCTATATCCAGTGCTATAGCGGAGCAAGCCCTGAACAAAACAATAACACAAATAGACGAGACTAAAATAAAAATCATAGCCGACAATAGCAAAGAATCATTGAAAAGCTATGCCAATAGTGTATTTGGTTATGTCATTGTCTATTATCCAAAAGTAGATGAGAGTAAAGTACTCGACGCTTATTATAAAAATAATGACAAAGCCATACTAAATGATTTGCTCCCCAATATCAAATCATTAGAATTGATGCTATCTGAAATATACAAAGTCAAAGTACCTAGTGACATATATAATTTACACAAAGAATTAATTATTTATATAAGCTCTGCCATAGAAATAGAAAAATCCTTGGCCAAGGTGGATAGCGATGTGCTGAATGCCATGATAGCCTTTAAGCAATTACGCACTATGCAAAAAAGTAATGAGGACTTGATAGCCAAATACAAAGACTTTTATAACAAGAAAAATATAGTGTTTGCTGCTCGTGACGCTGGTAACCTTATTAATAGATAAAAGACTAAGAAAAAATAATACAAATTATATATGAAAATACTAAATCACAGAAACAATAAAACAAAAAATATTATTTGTATATCTCTTATTTTTTCTTTTGTTTTTTCTTATACCTTGATATCAACAGAGAAGACATACGCTGCGGCTTCTGGATCTACGGTAATAGTCGGAGCGGACCTGTCTGTGCCTGCCATAGTAACACAAGGACAATCTATAATAAATAGTGGGGCAAATGTAGCAAGTAAATATACAAGCCTATTAGTAGCCAACAAAGAGACCATACTCGACAGCATTGCTTATCAAATGTCACGGGCCATGCTGAGGCAAATGAGGGACGGTATGATAAGATGGATACAAAGTGGCTATGATGGCAAGCCGTCATTCCTTGTTAATCCCGAACAAATGCTGCGCAATATGGCTGCTGCTCAGGCCAAAATGGTGCTAAGTGATGTGAGCAAATTTACTTCTAATTCTGCCAATGGTATATCGGCAGCATTAGTGACCGACATTAGGAATAATCAAATCAATAGTGAGGCTGCCTTTCAAAAGTCTATTACTTCTACTATGGGTATAACCATTAAAAATGAAATATGTTCGGCCGAAGGCTTTGGCATATTGATGAGGCAGAAGCAGTGGACAGATGCCGAGGCCGCTACAGCGAGGAAGGCCTTGTGTGAAAGTGGAATGACCACAACCGAACAACAAGAGGCCTTACTCAAGCAATGTTTCGCGGAGAATTTCAAATGTGGCGGGTGGAAAGCCTTGCTAGATATGACACAGAATCCTGGACGTAATAGCAGTATTGGTCAATTGACCTTGGCACGCGATAGGATCAACACTCAGACGCAGACCAAAAGTAAACAAACGACAGAAGAGCTCAATCGTGGCAATGGATTTTTTAATATCAAAGAGTGCGTGAGGGAGAAGAGGGTAACCATCAACGGCATAGAAGAAACATTTTGTGATGAATATCAATCCACCTCACCCGGACAGAAAGCCGTCTCGCTAATGAATGAAGTGGTGACGGATCCAATCAAGCAATCCAGACTAGCTGATGAAATAAATGAAAGTATCAGTGCTGTAGCCTCGGCCTTTATGGGGGATCTGGTAGGCAGAGGATTCTCTGTTGTTAACGAAGCAGTGACCGAGCTCAATCAAGGTATAGCCAATAGTGTGAGTGATGTAAACAAATCACTGTCTAAAGAATATACCAATATGGATCAGGCCATCAAAGCCTTTACACAGACTAACAAATCTACTCCCGCTCCGGCCTATAATCAAACTAATTTACAAATAATAAAAGTAGAGCCTTCAGCTATTGCTTCACTTGTCAGGAATACCGTCAAAGATATGACTATTACTGCCAACTCCAATGAATCATATTTAAGATTAATAGATAAAGAAATTGCCATGCTGACTCCATACGTAAATACCATAGACAGTTTGGATTCTTGTTATAACACTTTGTACAACAGCAATAGTAGCCCAGAGATAGTCAAGAGTGGTCGCGACTATGTAGCAGACAGGCGAGCCCGAATAACTTCTATAATACCCACACTAGTCGCTGATAAGAAAAATATACCAGAGAAATTATCACAATTAAAAAAGAGCATAAGCTTCATTACTTCCTCTACTGATGCCAATGCCATCAATGCCGTGTATCAAGCCTACAATATAGAGCTCGACAGTGGCCATTTGAAAAAGTCAGAAGAAGTAAGTGCTGCTGAGAGTAAATATGATGAATACGATCGCAATATATATGGCCCACGTGATGAAGAAGGTAAGCCAGTAGCTAAAGGTGATATGGAAGCCAATGCTAAGCCTAAATTGATACAATGCCTCTGTATATCAAATCCTAACTCATGTAATTTAACAAATCCAACAACAGAGCCTTATGAGAGATCAGGAGCATAATAGAAATCCTTTAGTAAAAATCAATAATCGTGATATTATATAACAATGAAGAAGTCTATTATCATAGCTTTACTTGTCGCTAATATATTAGGCGTACTTTCTCCTTTCTTGTCCTCTGCTACATCACGCGCCTATGCTCAAGAACCGACAATACTGGCTCCTATAGAGACACAAGAACCTCCTGCAACGCAGCCAGAAACATCTTCAGCTTGCAAAGAAATGAAACTAGGTGAGCCTGGTGGCTGGGCGGAAGGCTTTGTCTGTAATTTCATAAGAGTTAGCTTACTAAAATTTGCTATTGGTGGATTGTATATAACATCCAAAGCTTTTGATTATGCTGTTAATTTGACTTTGTTTGATCTTAATAAAGCCATGAGCGAAAGTAGTTTGATATACATTTTATGGTCTTGGATTAGGGACTTTTGTAATATCGTAGCTTTATTTTTATTTTTTATAGCTTTATTCCTATCTTCTATTTCTGACAAGGGTGTAGAAGCTCGTAAATATCTGGTGAAGGTTATTATCTTTGCAATATTTCTCAACTTTTCTTTCCCCATAGCCAAAGGCGTCATAGATATATCCAATGTGGTGGCACTTAATATATATGGAAGTCTAACTCAATATAGATTTCAAGATAATGCTATACAAGGTAAAGTTATCAATGACTTTGGACTTAGTCATCAACTAATGCAAGTGTTAGGCATACAAGATCCCATAGCCAGAGTGGGCACCATAGAGAAAGCTCCGAATGTAATAAAGGGAATAGATAGTGTGGTGACAATACTGGGTCTGGTAATGCTGGTCTGTGCTATGGCGGTGGTATTTGCTCAGGCTTTTATGTTAATTGCTACTCGACTAGTAATGATTTTTCTATGTATAGTTACTTCGCCTTTTATGTTTATGGGTGGCATATTGCCACCCAATAGCCCTATTAATTTGGACGAATATGTAGATAGGTGGCTGAAAGCCTTTTTCGGCTCGGCCTTTTTTGCTCCTATATTAATGATCGCCATAGGATTAGCTATAGAGATAATGAAATTTGCTATGAATTTAGGTGGTGGTACTACTGGACTGGGTGCCACTGACAGCTTGCTTCAATTAGTACTCATGGTCATCTGTATAATTATATTTCAAAAGTCCATAGAATACTCAGCAACCCTAATGGACGGTGTGGGTCAGCGCGCGGCCGCCATAGGTGCCAGGATGGGTGGCAAGATGATGTCCGCAGGCATAGCCAGACCCGCAGCATTCTTAACTAGGAATACAGTAGGCCGTGGAGTTTCTCGTGTTCTTGGGCCGAATGAAGAGAAGTGGCTTAACAAAAAGAAAGATGAAGGAGGTCTGCGTGGTAGAATTGCCAGTGGCACATTAAAAGGACTAGATTCTATTAGAGGTTTAAAAAGTGTACAAGGATTTAATGACAGCATTCGCAACAGCTCCATGGATATGATGGGACGTGGTACGGCGCTGATGTCACTGGGTACAGTGAACAATATCAGAGCCAATCAGGGCAGTCTGATCAGAGATGATGAGAGGGTAGAAGATTTTAAAAACAGAAAAGATGAAAAGGTTGAAAAAGAAAAAGCAAAAAAAGCTAAATCTGGAGCAGAACAAGCAAGCAAAAAAGCTTCCGAACTATCTGAAATGGCGAGCACCTATGACAATTTAACTGAAATGTATGAAAAAGATTTGGAGAAAATAAAAACAGAAGCTGCGTCTGAAACACAAAAAATTAAAGACGAACTTGATATAATTAAGAAAAGAACCGACCTAATAGAAAATGGAAAGGTTCGTGACAGAGATAACAATATAACTTCAGAGAAACTACAAACTCTTAGAAATATGAGACAAACTCTAAAACGAGAAATGGACGAGGCGACAGCTCGTGGCGATACCGTCACAGCAGATGGCAAAAGAATGCAATTAGAGCAAGTTAATCAAGTTTATGAAGAATATAGAGAACAAATAGGCCTCAAAGAGTTAGAGGGGCAGGAATCTGACGCCAAAAATAGACTGGAAAATTTAGAAAAAAAGACAGCCGAAGAATTAATAGAAAACGAAGAAGGTTTAGCGGGAACCAAAGATATCGCTCAAGAAAAAAGAACAGAATCAATAGAAGTATATAATAAAAGCAATGAACTTGCAGCTGAAGCAGAAGCCAGAAATGAAAGTGCTGGCACTCTGAAGGCGGCACGCGAAGCCTACAAAGCCAAGTATAGAGCGGGAGATGATGCCGAGAATGCAGTGAATAGTTTAAGTCTGGAATCACTAGCCCAAATGTATAGTGAAATAGGGGCAGCCAATACAGCTGACAGAGCAGCCGCTAAAGCGAAAGCCGAAGCTTCATACAAAGCCAAATATGATAAAGAGGCGGCATCACAAATGAAAACCATCATGGCCGCACTAGCCAAGAACGCAGCAGCTGGCGGACATGGCCCAGTACCACCCACACCAAAGCCTACCGCATCTGTGCCCATACCCAAGCCCGTGGCCACACCAAAACCTGCTACAGCGACACCAACAGGTGGAGGCTCATCAACTAACACACATTAATATGCAAGAAGAAAAT
>JAYVII010000021.1:0-4948 GCA_043770395.1 bacterium
CGTAGCGGCCCACCTTTTGTATTATTATTTCACCACAAAATCCCTGCTGTATAAAGGGCTTATTAATATGCTATATTATTATATATGAATGAATTGTCAAAAATATTCGGAAGTGCAGAAAGATTACGACTACTCAGATTCTTGTTAAGAGATACGAGCAAAGAATATACTTTTTCTGATATAGAAGAAAAAACCAAGATCAAATCAATATTATTGCGCAAAGAATTATCTATATTGTTCTCTGTAGAGTTGTTAAATAAAAATAAAACAAAAGTCTATACCTTTAGCAATGGAGTAAGCGCTTTGAAAGAGGCTGTAGTTTATAAAATTAATAATAAATTTAAGTACTTAGAAAGTCTCAGTACTTTAGTACTAGACTATACTAGTATAGATAGAGAAGTTTTGCTTTCTAGACTTAAAGGCTTTAGCCGGATAAAGTTTTTATTATTATCTGGAATATTTACCGGAGACGAAAAGAGCAGACTGGATATATTGTATGTCGGAGAACAAATAAAAAATAAAGAAATAGAAAAAGCTTTTAATAACATATCGATAGAGCTGGGACGCGATATCAAATATGTGATAATGGATATAGAAGAATTTATATACAGGAAAAAAATGTTTGACTCATTCCTCATGGACGTATTAGAAGGCAAAACAGAGATACTTATAGATAAATTACCAAAATATTAATTAAAAACTTCTTCCAGATTTAAATTATATTTAATAACTTATAATAAGAAAATCTCTGTCGCTGCCTTTGAGTATTTTTATATTATATTTACCGTTTTGCATTTGCCATATTATACTTCTATCAGTGTTTTCTGTATTGTCTAGGCTCATTAAATAAGGCTTATATATATAAGTATATCTATATATATACATCATGTCTAACAGTGTGCTAGTAGAGATATTCATTCTTGCCTTGTTATTGATATTTTCTGTACTAGAAGCACTTAAATCAATGTCTGTATTTTCTAGTCCAATTGATTTGATTTTATTATTTAGAAAAGCTTGAAATAGTCTATGACCTAATGGATTTATGGTCTCATCTATATATTTTTTATTTCCTTTTATTATTTCTGGCAATAAATCTAATTGCTTTATTTCATTGCTATCTATAAAAGCTTTCTTTTCTTGAGATACATAATCAAGCGCTGTCATTGCTATGGCCATATTTTCTATTTTACTATCATTTAAAGTTTTATTTAAATCGCCTATATTAGAAAAGTATATACTATCTTTTAAATCTAATATTAAATATTTACTATCTTTTAAATTATTTTTTATAGTGTCCATTAAGGTTTTGTCATAATCTTCAGTTTTTGTATCGGATACCAAGTCTTCATTTTTTATGACAACTACATATGTATTTTTATCAGAAAAATCATATACAGTTTTGGCGGCTTCATCAGATAATCTAATGCATCCACCTGAATATTGACTAGACACCTTCTCTCCATTTTCATAATACGGTATACCATGTATAAAATAATTACCAGAAAATTGCATAGACCAAGGCATATATACGTGACCAATTGAAGAATAATGATTGGTTTCCCAGCTTCTTATTTTATATATTCCACCAGGTGTTTCATAATATTTATTAGGTTTGCCTATGGAGACTATATTATAAATTTGTATTATTTTACTATCTTCTACTAGGGCTACAGTTTTGTCATCGAGATTGGCGACTATGGCCTTACCTATCGGAGGTATAGAATATTTATTATTAAGCTTTATATATTGGGAGCTAGCTGCGACCACAGATATAGGCGTACTAGAAGTTATATTTGTGATTACTGTATTTATTTTATCATCGTTATATTTGATGTCATCTTTTTGTCTATTTTTATATGCAGAGTTTATGTTGTACGAATGTACTGGTAGTACGCTCATACCAACGTAATATAAGAAAGCAAAAAAAGTTATAAAGATTATTATTATGCGTACATGCCAACTCATATTTAGAATATTATAACATAAAGTATATGACTTTACTAAATATTATATAAAGTGGATAAAGTCGTAACAGAAATATGTTGTAAAGGTTATAATTAATAATATAATTGAATTTATTTAATTATATATAATATATTATGTCAGATACAATTTTGGGAACTGTGGGAGGGTCACTCGCTAATGTGCTAACCAACATTATCGATTACGCTCCTAATATTGTTATAGCTTTGCTGCTAGTTGTGCTCGGCTTTGTCGTGGGTGATATATTAGGAAGAGCTATCGCTCATTTCTTGCATATGATACACATAGACAGAGCTTTGGATCAGGCTGGTATGGACTCTTTATCCAAAAGAGTAGGCTTCAGTGTTTCGATTTCTAGATTTGTTGGCCAATTGGTCAAATGGTGTATGGTCATAGTTTTCTCTATGGCTGCCACTGATACTTTAGGATTGAGAGCCTTTACAGTATTCTTGAATAAAATCTTGAATTACTTACCAAATGTATTTGTAGCAGGCATTATGTTGGTGGCGACATTTGCTGCTGCGGAGTTTGTAAATCGTTTCGTAGATGCTTCTGTGCGTGCTGCAGGCTTGAGAATTAAATCAGCTGGTAAGATTTGTAAATACTCAATTATGATCTTCGGTATACTCTCAGCCTTGTCTCAACTCAACATCGCCTCTCAATTTATGGAGACTTTGTTTACTGGTATAGTCGCTGCCACTTCACTTGCCTTGGGCCTTGCCTTTGGTCTGGGTGGCAAAGACGCCGCTGCAAAAGTTTTGGCTAGATTGGAAGAATAATTGTATCAAGTATTGTCGTATCGTAGAATCGCAATTCTGTTTAACCCTTAATAAGCAGACATAAATAACACAAAAACCACGCAAGTGGTTTTTGTGTTATTTATGTCTGGTAAACAAATTGCAAATAAATGTCAAGCAGAACCTCCGCTTCTCGTGGTAAGCTATTCCACAGACTAGTACAGGAAATGCTAAAACCTAGACCGAAAAAGAAGGAAGGGGAGGGAAGTGTCTAGTAGTATATGCATAAAATCTAAGTATGTAAGAAAAAACATTTTTCTGTCAGAATGCTTGACTTTTAAACTTGCATAGAATATAATGGACATATTATTACAAAATAATGTTATTTTAATATATATGTTAATAACAAGAATCAAGGCAAGTAATTTCTATGGGATCAAAGATCCAATAGAGGTAACTTTCACTGAAGGTGGCGAAAAAGAAAAAATAGGTTATGCAAATATAGAGAAAGAAAGAGTAGCTCTCATTTCTGGTTTTTATGGCGCTAATGCTTCAGGTAAAAGCACTATATTAAACATTATTGATACTCTCACTAGAGTTATGGTAACAAAACAGCAAGAATTTATACTTGCTCTCAATGGCATAAAAACGGAAACGGTTATATCTAATCCTAGTTACTCTATTACAATGAAATCAAAGCCTATTGTGATGGAAATGGATTTTATAATTGAAGAAGTTATATATAACTATTTAATTTCTATTGTAAATGAGGGAACCGAAATTTCAGAAGAAGTTTTATATAAAAATAACAAAAAAATATTCAGTAGAAATAATCACAAGGTTTTATTTGAAGGAAATATAGAGAAAAAAATAGAAGAAAAAATAGGTGTCATAGCAAAAAATATTGTAGCA
Organism: bacterium; assembly: GCA_043770395.1. Classification (GTDB taxonomy): domain Bacteria; phylum Patescibacteriota; class Minisyncoccia; order Phycocordibacterales; family UBA5272; genus JAMIGE01. Next base: position 3,633 of record JAYVII010000021.1, read on the forward strand.
CCAAAAAAATCTTCTTTTCTCTCTGTAATTTTAGATGACAGTTCGGATATTTCTGTATTTGCTAATCTTAAAGAAGAAATAGGAATTTCTAACCTTAACCAAATAAAAACTAAATTTTGTTTTATTACTGATAAGCGCTCAGTTCAGATGGGACAAAATAATTTAAATGGATTACTTGCTTTTGCAGTCAACTATCTCAACAGTAATAGTGAAGCACAAACTAAAATGCTTGGTATAGTTAACCCTATAGTTAAGTATTTCGAACCATCTTTTGAGAGTCTTGTCATTAAAAAAGAAAGCGACAATGATCCCGTCAATAAATCTTTTGCTTTCACGTATGAGGCAAAATATAGCAACTTCTATAAGAATCTAGGTATCATGGAACTTTCTGCTGGGACAAGGGAACTCATATCATATATAGTTGATATTTTTAGGATTTTAAAAATAGGAGGTGTTGTTGTCTATGATGAAACGAGCAAGTACTATCATCCAGATATGGAGATTGCCATCCTTAATCTTTTTAAAGATAAAGATATAAACAAAAACAACGCTCAGCTATTCTTTTCTTCTCACAATCACGAGACTTTTGATCTCTTACAAAATGATCAGGCTCATATTTTAGAGAAAAAGGACGATAATATCATTGTGTCAAAAGTATCAGATTATGACGTAAAGGAGAGAGATAATATAAAACGAGTATATCGTTTGGGTTCTCTTGGTGGAATTCCAAATACCATTGATTTTAATAGAATAATAAGTAATTTGCTCTAAAACTTATTAGTACGAAGAAAAGTTTTGATGTATATTATTTATTAGTTAGTGAAGGGACTACTGAGTATAGGCTTTTCGGATACTTAACGACAAATAAGTTTAGAGATAGGTTTGACGCGTCTAGTATTAAGTTTAGTGATAAGGTAGAAATTGTAGAAGCTGGGATATCGCAAGGTAAACTAAATGGTGCTGGAAATCTCTCATCTTTCAAGGCAAAGCATAACCTAATTAAAGGTGATGACAGGTATAAAGGTCAGAAATTATTCTTTATGTTGGACAAAGATCTTGATGATTCACCAGACATAGAAAAACTAATCAAACAAAATGGAGATATTGTTCAGTTTTTGGAATATAATTCTGAATATTTGTTGTTAAAATTTTCTGGCAAAAATCCCAAAGATCCTTCTGAATTTAAAAACCTAGGTGAATTTAGGGATTATTGTAGAGCAGAATTTAAAAACCAGTTTAGTAAAAAAGCCTCCGAGTTCAAAGATACTGATTTTGATTCTGTATTTAGAAATGTCGAAGACGAGGACATAAAAAAT
>JAYVII010000022.1:0-14679 GCA_043770395.1 bacterium
TGTCTATGACTACCTCAACATGTGCCTAAATTATAATAATGATGGTAATGTAAGTGGCAGTACTGTGAGTATAAAGTTAAATTGCACAAAAGTAGGCTCAGAGTCATTGTTAAATGTAATATTAAGTAAAGATGGTGACGACACCGTCCCCACAGCCAGTGCCCTTTGGATGTCTACTACTACCAATAGTAATGTACATAATTGGTGGGTGGATTTGTTTAGGTATAACACAAGTAAAGGTTTTATAAATTTTACATTAGATAAAGTTCATAAAAATATCCTCGCCTCCACCCCAGCCCTAAACAAAGTCCTCAGCCTTGTCAGAGGTAAAGATAATAATATACAATATATATCAAACACTACTCCTATCTATAACAACAAAAACTACATCACCTACTCCGCCCACTCTCCAGTAAATATTACTATCACTGACAGTAATGGCAATATCACAGGCTTTGATAATAAGACCAATACTATAGTAAATAATATCAATGATGTATATTACAGACAAATAGGAGATACTAAGTTAATTATTGCTCCAGCAGATATTAATCACACTATTAATCTCTCTGCTTATGATGACGGTGTATATACATTAAATGTAGATACATACAATAGCGATGGCGCAGCTGTATCTACCTCCACTTACTATGCTATACCTACAGCTACTAATTCCCAATCATATATTAAACACGATGTATTGGCTACCACCACCGACCTCATACTCGACTACAATCACAATGGTAAAGTAGATGGGATAATCATCCTCAGTAAATCTGACGCTAGTGCTACATACACCGCATCTAGCACTTTACCAGACATCACACCCACTGCAGACTATCTCTCTTATATCAAGTCCAAGGGTACTCCTCCTCAACCGAAACTCCCCCCTAGGGCATCCCCACCCAGGCCATCACCTTCGGTTATTAATGAATTAATTAATAAAATATGAAAGTAAGTAAAACTTTTTTAGTTGTTGTTCACGCTATGTTTTTGTTAATATTGTTTATTGTTGGTATGAATAATAATTACTTGAATTTAAATAAATTCTTGTGTTTAGTTTGTTATGAAAATAGCATGGCTTTGATTACTCTATTTTTCGGAGCCACCACGTTCTCTCTAATGAGATTATTCTACGGTTCTATTTTAAATAAATATATAGTATTATACTTATCTTTAAGTATCTTTGCTATTATTTTTGCCCCACAGTATGATGATTATTTCGCTTTAAATAAAGCACATTCTATTTTAGTGATATATATATTGTCTTTAGTAGGCGTAGTCTTGAATTTATTAATTAATAAAAATAAATGATTGTCACCGCCCCTTCGTCCACTTAATATTTCAAACATGACATATTAGCTGCCACTACAGATGCCGCAGACTATCTCTCTTATATCAAGTCCAAGGGTACTCCTCCTCAACCGAAACTCCCCCTAGGGCATCCCCATCCAGGCCATCACCTTCGGTTATTAATGAATTAACACACAAATAAAATTTAACTAAATTTTCTGCGTAAAATTACACCATTTGACAAACACACTTTTAATATGTAGTATATAGTCAGGGTACGAGCGGACCGTGAGGTCTGTCGTATATGTTAAATCGGCGCAAGCATTTGTTTGTGTCACAATTGGGGATTGAAATGAAAAGGTTTTTAGGTAATGAGTTTTGCGAATTCATGATCGATAATGAGGATGTGGCACCTTGCTCAGGAAGGTTTGGACCTTTCTGGGACGCGGTGTCCAGTAGGGCAGTCTTGGTTTTGCTGGCTGCGGCGGCACTCGTCACCTTTGTCTTGATGTTCTTGTGTATGCCACAGGCAGCGCAAGCAACTACGCTACTTGCGCCCGACGGCAAGATGGGCTTCGTAAGCAACGATGCCTGTGGTACAGCGGTACAGGCGGGTGTGGCTGAAGGCTATGTGGCACCGACCACAGCCAGAGCTGGCCAGCATAAAGACTATAAGAAGTTTACCTTGGCCGAGCTGGGCAAGGTCAATGGCTTGTGTGTCACTGGTGACACCAAGTACAAGGTGGGCACGGTGGTGTACTTGCCCTCTACCTTTGTGGTGGCGGTCAAGGCCGGCAATCCAGTCGCCAATTGGGAGAAGGACATGCATATGTGGAAGTGCATGAACAAGATCCAGAAAATCTGGACCATTGACCCCAAGCCCGTGGCATCTCCTACGGTCCCGACCAGGCCAGCTGATAGTCCAGCTCCCTCCAAGCCAGCAGTTCTTCCGACTCCAGGACCTACCGCTCTGGCATCTACTTGTGAGCTGGACCAAAGGTCTGACGTCTATTTGTGTGAAGGCCCAAAGCCCGATCACTGTGGATGCTATATCTTGGCGAACAGCGTCATGAAAAAAAATGGGACAAAGGTACCACAAAATGATTTGTGGTTCCCTAAAGCACATAACGATTCTGAGTGTGCCAGACAACAACAGGCATTATGGACATCCCGTGGAGGCGGAAAGTTCAAAACAGTTCAAGTCGGGTCTTGATAAAAAAGACCCGACAAAAGCCCGTCCTAGACGGGCTTTTGTAATATAAAAAGCTTACAATATAAGCAAATAATATCTATAGCTATTGACTTTTCTTTTAAAATAGTGTAGGTTATATATAACACGAGTAGTGTTGACAATTATTATTAATATTACATTTTATTTATGAAATTTTTTAAACAAACCATGATTAAGAGTGCTGTACCTGTGTTTATGTTGATTAGCCTTACGGCCAATACGTTTGCTTTGGCTGACTTTACCTTAGATGGAGAGAATGGTACAGGATACTACAACGACTGTTGTACCGACACCAGTGCTGAGGTGCCGGGATCGACCCATGTGATTAGGGATGATGTGATAGATTTGACGTCGGGTAGTGGTAATTATTTAAATGTGGGTCATGCCAATAATTATGATTATCCTATTGGATTAGGTATATCATTTGGTGTTGGTTATGGATCGACTTCATATCAACCAATTAATTGGGGATCATATGGGCGCACTGGTACTGGGTCAACAGGATCTTCTGTTTCTAACAGTACTTCCAACACTAGTACAAATATAAATGATAGTTACAATAGTAATTATTATGATAATAGTCTCTACAATACTATCTCTAGCACTTATATAGATAATTCATTTTGTATTGGTAATAATAATTGTAATACTACTCATACTAATATTGTTTCAAATACCACCACCGTTAACGGTAACAACAACAGCGTAAATAGCAGCGCCTCGGGATCTACTGGGTCATCAACCAATTGCCCTACTGGGTATAGTGCTAATAATGGTAATTGTTTGCAGAATCCAAATACTAATTCATGGAATACTGGAGGCGGATCAAGTAACGGATGGAATAGTAATGGACTTGGCGGTAATAATAACACAACGCAAACTATAGTTAATTGTAATTCAGGGTATTATTATAATGGAAGTAGTTGTGTACAGAATATAGTTCAACATACTACTCCAACACCTATACATACTCCTACACCTATTGTGTATCCTACACCAATATATATTCCTGCACCGATATATAACAACACTCCTACGTACAACAACACTCCAATATACAATAATAATCCAGTGTACAATAATACACCTATATATAACAATCCAATAGTAACTACTCCTATATATACACCTATTTATAATTACAAAACTTGCCAAAATGGCACCACTGTATATGTGGGACAAAGCTGTTACAAAACTTGTCCAAATGGTAATACTATAATAGAGACAGAGACTTGTAAGAGATGGTGTCCAAATAATGTATATGTATATGAATATCAGAGCTGCCCTATAATCCAAACAGTTAATTATAATTATCCGGTGGTTGATATCAACGCTAATAAATTAAATGTATTGGCTGGTGATAGTGTCAGGTTGAATTGGGCCGCCTCATATGCTACGTACTGTAATGCTAGTGGTGACTGGAGTGGATCACCTACAATAATAGGTGAGAGAGTAGTAAATAATATGACTAGGTCTATGAGCTTTACTATTACTTGTTATAATGCCGCAGGCCAAAGTGCATCTGATACTGTATATGTGAATGTCAGTGGCTATGTGGGGTCATATAATAAAGCCATAACTACTATACCTACCAATATAAGCAACACTAGTGCTGTATGTAATGGTGTGGGCATATCCAATGATAGAGTGACTAATATTGGATATTTCGAAGTCTCAGAATTAGATAATAATAGGAATATCATAAAAACTATTAACACTAATAGCGCCAATATCGGTAATGCCAATTCTAATTATTATAGCACTCCGGTGAATGGATTAAAGGCTAATACTAAATATTCTTGTAGGGCTGTGGTTAATAATGTCAGAGGTACAATGAAAGGTGAGGCTATAGGCTTTACTACTACTGGTGCTATGGTCAATTATGTAAACACCTTTGTTAAAAGTAAAACTATAAACACAAAAATAGTGAATAGTAAAACTTCAAGTACAAAAGTTACAAAGACCGCAAACACAAATATAATTTGTACTGATAATAGTGGTAACAAAATTACATTGGATACTAATAAGAAAATGATAGATGTCTCTATAAATAAATTCTCTCAAAATATAAGAGCAGGTGAACAGTCCATATATACTATAAGTATTAAAAATATAGGAGGAGTAGACCTTGATAATGTAAATGTGAAGTTGGCGCTTGATAAAAGTTTAACTTTATCAAATAGTAATGACTGGAGTGGTGACATAGGCAACAATACTCTGCATATAGACACTCTATACAAAGGCAGTGAGAAAGTCTATATAGTAAAATATATCGCTGATAAAAAAGATATAGGATCAAGTGTAGTGAGCACTGTGTATGTGTCTTATGATATGAATAGTAATAAAGGTGTTATCAAAGATGAAGTGAATGCCTACACTATAGACAATATAATAGAGTCAATAAATTTGTCTGATACAAGTAAAAACAGCGATGGTAAAAATAGTGCAGGTAAAGATAGTAAAAATGGTATAAACAAAAGCAATGATGATAAAGGTATGAAGTCTGACGATGACGATAATAAAAGCAAGACATTTGGTCAATGGATAGATTCGCTTGGCTTCGGTGAGGTGATAGCTATATTGGGAATATTAGTAATGGTGGGTCTATTAGCTAGAAATGTATATATTTTAATTAAAAGTAAGAAAAAGACAGTTTCTCACTAGAATAAATACTTTTCCACATACTGGGCGGTAAAGCGAAGCTTTACCGCCCAGTATGACGTATAATATAAGTAATATGCACACTATAGTAGATCACCTTCATAAACACCTTACTCATCCTAAACATTTACTACACAATATGTTGCTCTCTGTTGGTGTGGCTGGATTACTTATGGCCGTGGACCAATTCTATACTGGTAATTATCAGACGCTGGCCGCGGGGCAAATGCCAGTAAATAATTTAACTATATTGCCAGAGAGTATGTATAGTGACGACAAAGCTTTAAAAAATTTGATACCAGCCACCAATAGTGTCAGAGGTGTTTGTTATATACAGGGTACAGATATGTGGGATGTGCGCAATCATCGCACCTGTATGACAGGGGAGCCGGTGTGTCGCACTATCAAGGGTGTGATAATAGGATGTGAGTCTAAAAGAATAATTAGATAATATGAACAATATATAAATATATGCTAATACGCACACCAGAAGGAACACAAGGAACACAAGGAACACAAGAAAGAAGAGGAGAAATACATCATGATCCTATTGGTGTTCCAAATATAAACAATGTTAATACTTGGGATACAGACTCAGTAGTGGCATTGGCTCCAGTAATTGTGGCAGCTCCAGAAATAGCCGCACTGAGTAGGAATGTAGGGAGGCGACTATCTCTTGTAAAGATGGGTATATTGAGTGCCGCATTAATGTTGCCAAATTTAGGTGTAGCACAAACAGCAGCATTTAGGCCACTTGCTGGCGCTTCAGCACCAGCAGATCCCATGGATAATATGACAGAGGTACAAATGGATAAATTAGATATCAATAAGAAACTAATAGACGCTGATCGTGGTAAAGAAAAGTTAATAGCAGAGCATACTCCAGGAATGGAAATGCCTATAGAAAAAATAAAACAGTATATAGATGAAATATTAAAAAGAGCAGAGAGAACTAAACATGGAGTGCATATGCAAGAGCATGAGAATGCTATGTGGGTTATAGATTATTTCAATCAGACAAAGAGCACAGACGCGAGGGTTTTGTATTATCCTAGTAAAGTGGGGGATGATAGCCATTTTGTACAAGCTTTTAAAAAAGCTAAGAAAGGACATGGTGGCTATGTAGAAAATAAAGTACAAGTCCCAACTAAAGATGGACCACAACTAATACCTATATATATGGATACAGAAAATGAAAGTATAAAAACTTTGCCCAAAGAAAGAGCTGTGCGTGCTGCAGTGGATGTGGGGACTGCATATGTGATATTGCCAAAAGGGACGCCAATAATAGAGCAAACAAAAATTGTTAATGGTAAAGAAGTTAAAACATATTTAATAGCGGCTTGTCGCAATGAAATATTACAAGCATTAAGCGAATGCCCTCCCGCTAGCAAAGTGCTATCAGCCAAATAATATGAAATATATAAATTTTAAAATTAAAAATATGAATTGGCTACATAAAGGGATACTTTCTTTTGTCGGCTTCGCATTCGTAGCGTCACTAGTATTTTTTGTAAAGGCGCAAGGTTTTGATGAATTTAATAATTTTGACTATGATTATAATAATGCATATCAGGATGTGTACACTGATACCTATGAGAGCGGTGGCCATCTTATGGGTAACTCTTCTGGATATTATGCAGACCCGGGGAGTGGCAGTGGTGGAGTAGACATCGGTGGTGCCCAAGGATCTGGTATTATAAAAGCTAGTAACAGCAATTGGGTAAGCGGAAATAGTATAGGTGACTGTTTATTTTCTAGTTGTGAAGAAGAGAAAATGCAAACTTGCTGGAATGGAAATGTAATTTCTACAAAAAATAATTGTCCAATAGACTATAGTAATGGGTATACTTTATGCTCTGATTATACACTTAGAAAAGAAGGTGGATGTGAAGTTATAGATAGAACAAAGACACCAATAGTAAACACAGATAACACACAACAAAACTATGATTTTCATATTTGTGGTAATGGTGATGTAGTAGCATCAGAGGATAAATGTATTATCAATCCTAATTCTGGGGGGAAAGACACTACAGATGTCGAAAAACCCGGTGGTACTGTACTTATAAATGAAAAGTCTGGTAGGACTGGAATAGTGGGACTGTATCCTGTGGTAATAAATGATTGGAGTTTATATTCTGGATGGGGGACATCGAGGGGGACTTATTATAATCATTCCACTATATATAACAGGCCAATAGTAAATACAGTGGTAGATACTGTGGTGACTACAGTGACCAAATACGAATGTCCAGATGGATCATTGGTGACGGATCGCAGTACTTGTCCTGCTGGCACATGTGCCAATGGAGCTATTGATTATCCGAATTGTGGTAATTTCAAAAAGTGTATTAATGGTGCTACCAATTACCCGACTTGTACTATTTGCTCGGCATCATATGATATGTACCCACCGATTGCCTCTGGAACGGGGACTGATAATGCTGCTTCACGTTGCGTGGCCAAATGTGATGTATATAGCGAGAGGGATCCAGTGACAGGATCTTGTAAATTAAAAGCTTGTACCAATGGAGCGCTCACTGCGCCATATTGTCGTGATTGTCCTGCGGGACTGGATGATATGTGGAATGGTAAATGTACAGCGCGATGTCCAGATAATCAATATCGCACCTCGACTGGATGTGTAGAGTATAGGTGTAGCAATGGCGCTACTGACTACCCCAATTGTGCCTCTTGTCCTGCCGGTAAATTCCTCCAAAGTGATGGAGTGTGTAGGGCTTGTGATACAGGGACATCCTGGAATGGTAACAGCTGTGTCAGGAATGCCTGCACCAATGATGCTACTAATTACCCGGAATGTAATTTATGTGTGACTGGTATGGAGTATATTTCTGTACAGAAGAAATGCATGTATCCGTGCCCTAGTGGGTATACTAGGAATAGCGATGGCATCAGATGTGATATTATCAACACGTCTTGTAATAATTATGCTTTAAATTATCCTAATTGTGATGCATGCCCCACAGGTTATGACTATATATCATCAAATAAAAGTTGTTTACAAAAGTGCCCCAGTGGATATACTAGAAATGCCAATGGCAATTGTAATATAGACACCATGAAATGTTGGAATGGTCAGACGGTCACAGTAAATCAGAGCTGTCCTGCGCAATACAGATATTGTGACAATGGCAGAATGATTGAAGCTAATGCCTCATGTCCTACTCCTATATATAATCCACCCACGACTATACCTTATATTCCAACGCCTACACCGTACATACCCACCCCGACATATAACTGTAATGCAGGATATTACTTTAATGGAAATAGTTGTGTACAAAATGTAGGATACAATCCCACACCAATTACTTATAGTCCTGGGGTGACACCCATTATTAATAATGGCAATATCAACATTAAAGTCTGTGCAGATGGTACACGAGTCGCCACCAGTAGTAATTGCCCCATAGCCTCGACAGGCGCGCACAAAGTCAACACTACACATGTGTCCAATATCAGTAACACTAGCGCTGTATGTAATGCTATGGCTAATATATATGCGGGTATGCCTAGTTATGGATGGATAGAGTGGGGCACATCTGAAAATAATCTCAACAAGAAAACCCCAATGCAATATATTGGTCGCGAATCGGTGGTCACATATGCGGCGCCTCTTACAGGACTGACTCCTAATAACTTCTATTATTGTAGAGCAGTGTTAGCTAATAATAATGGTACATATAGAGGAGAGACGCTTAGCATAATTACTAAAGGTCAAGAGATAAAATATGCCACAGCCAAAGTAGAAAAGGTCACAGTCAAAAATAATGTAAAAAAGGTCACAGTGACTACACCCACATATGCTTGTAAAGATGAATATGGTAACAAAGAAACAGTCAAAGGTGGAGAAAAAATGCTATCGCTATCAATAGATAAAAGTGTGTTGAGTTATTCTAAGGGTGACAAAGTCAGCTACACAGTTAATTATAAAAATATAAGCAAAGTCGCAGTTAAAAACATAGAGCTCAAAATTTCTTTACCCAAAGAAATAATAAATATACAGTCCAGTAAAGGTGATATAAAAGGTAATGACATAGTATTAAAGTCTAATGAAATAGGTCCTAAAAGTGAGGGTGTGATAATTATAAATGGCGAAGTGGGTACCCTCACAGAAGGACGCAATGTAACTGTAGCTGGATTGTTGGCCTATGATATACCGAGCAAAGATAATTTACGAGATGAAGTCTCGGCTATTAATGTGGGTATAGTCAAAGTAGGTGATACTGCCCCCGCCTCAGCCGAAGGCAAAGCTAAAGTCAAAACTAAGGACAGCTTCCTCCCAAATACCCTTATAGAATGGTCTATATTGATTATAATTATATTTATGGTAATCATCGCCTTCCGCGCATGGAAAGCCAAGAGAGAGGACGGGCATCATTAAAATAATATGAAAATAAAAGAAATTAAAGTTTTGACTCAAGTAATATAACTTTGAAGAGATTCAAATAGCAAAAATCCTAAGGTTTTATCCTTTGATGTGTATATGATCAAGTCTTTTAATTAAGGCGAGAGTTTTTCTTATGTGCTATAATATACACATGTTAGTGAAAATTGATGAATTGAGGGAATTTGCCAAAACTGTTGTCAATATGTTGCCGGCCTATGATACAGAGGCGACTATATTGATAATGCAAGGAGAAATGGGAGCAGGCAAAACTACACTCACTAAAGAAATAGCCCAGAGATTGGGCGTAGAAGAAAAAGTACAAAGTCCTACCTTTGTATTGCGTCGTGACTATGGTGCTCATCATGCTAAATTTAATAAATTAATACATATAGATGCCTATCGATTATATGGTCAAGAAGCCAAAGCTTTAGACATACACAATGAAGTTGACTGCGGACGCACTTTGATAGTAATAGAGTGGGGCGAAAATATCGGAGAGATACCCTACGATATGCGTATAGACATAGCAGTCAGAGGCATGTTTGAAAGAGATATGTCTATACATTCATACAAAGAAGAAGACAAAACACAATATGAAGATTTTGATAATAAATATGATAATTAAATTAAATATTAATAAATTAAATATTAATAAATTAAATATTAATTATAGATAATATATGAAAAATAATAAAAAAAGATTGGTGTTACTGGATGCTCATGCTATATTACATAGATCGTATCATGGTATGCCAGAGTTTACAGATAGAAATGGCCAGCCAGTGGGTGCACTATACGGATATATATCGATGATAGCAAGGATTAAAAATGATTTGAAGCCTGATTATATAGCCGCATGTTATGATTTACCTAGACCTACATTTCGGCATCTGGCCTATGATAATTATAAAGGCACAAGGAGTGCCACTGATGAAGCTTTGAAAAGTCAAATAGATATTTCTTATGATATATGCGCAGGATTGAATATTCCAATATACAAATGTGAAGGCTTTGAAGCTGATGATTTGCTCGGTACCATAGCTGAAATAGTAAAGATGTCACATCCTGATCTAGAGGTAATCATAGCCAGTGGCGATATGGACACCATGCAATTGATAGATGATAATGTAAAAGTTTATACACTTAAAAAGGCCAATGAGACAGCCCTCTATGATAGAGACGCTGTGTATGCCAAATATGGCTTTTTCCCTCTTCAAATACCCGATTATAAAGCCATAGCGGGGGATAGCAGTGACAATATCATAGGTGTATCAGGCATAGGAGTTAAAGGTGCTACGGACTTGATACAAAAGTATAATGATTTGGATAATATATATAAGCATATAGAGGCAGAGAACTTTGATTTTAAAAAAGAAGGACTGAGAGAGAGGACTGTTAAGCTTCTAATCGAGCACAAAGACAGCGCCTACTTTTCCAAAACTCTAGCCACTATAAGATTGGACGTGCCAATAAACTTTATGCCTTGTACTTGGGCAGTGGATGCCGAGGCCTATAGAGCCTTGTGTGATAGATTTAATTTCAAATCTTTGCGTAACAGATTTGACGACTATATGGAGGACAAGCCAGTATCGCTCGATGATGACAAGCCTATAGCCTATGATGAATATGCTCATACAGGGCTCAAAACTATGATGAATTTGCATGACTCCGAAATGGTAAATATCAAAGTCGCAGATGTGCTGGACCAATTAAATGTTAAAAGTATAGAAGAGGCAGAAAATAAATTGAAGGAATTGCTTAGCAATGAAAAGATAAATATAAAAGTTGCTAATGATAATAATATACATACGCTGTATGATTATTACAAAATAGTAGAGCAACCAATAATAGAAATTATCAAGCATATAGAGGACTCTGGTATATGTGTATCCTCTGATATGTTAAGTGTGCAAAGTAAAAAGTTGCATGAAATAATTATTGAATTAGAAAAGTCTATATACAGTAGTGCTGGTGGAGAATTCAATATCAATAGTCCCAAACAATTAGCCGATATTATTTATGATAAATTAGGTCTAGGAGAGAAGATCAAGAAAACCAAAACAGGGCAACGCAGCACCAATATGGAGATGTTAAATAGTCTCCGTGATGAACACGAAATAATAAACAACATAATCAAATATAGAGAATTGTATAAATTAGTATCGACTTATATAGATGCTTTGCCTGATTATATAAAGGATGATGGTAAAATACATTCCAAATTAATATTGAATGGTGCGGCTACTGGACGATTTTCTTCTGAGCATCCCAATTTACAAAACCTCCCAGCCAAAAGTGGTGAAGCTATAGAAATCAGGAAGTCATTTATGGCGGTAGAAGGACACAAACTCATTAGTCTGGACTATTCACAAATAGAATTAAGGTTAGCGGCTATACTTTCGGGCGATGAAGCCTTACTTCAAATCTTTCGTGATGACATAGATGTACACGCTGGTGTGGCTGCGCTTGTTTATGACAAAGATGCTGCCGACATAAGTGGTGATGAAAGGCGTCATGCCAAGGCTATTAATTTCGGTATATTATACGGCATGGGAGTTAACGCTCTGAAGGATAGTATGGGCGTAGAGCGGGCTGTGGCTCAGGAATTTTATTATAAATATAAAGAGAGATTCCATGTGCTGATGAATTATATGGATCAAGTCAAGAGGCGAGCAGAGGCCACAGGATATACCGAGACGCTGTTTGGCAGACGCAGACAAATACCACTTTTAAAATCTAAATTGCCTTTTATGAAAGCTCAAGGTGAACGCATAGCAATCAATGCTCCAGTGCAGGGCACCGGTGCCGAGATTATTAAATTCGCGATGATAGATATATCTGAATATATACAAGATAAAAATAAAGATAACAAAGACAAGTTAAATAAAAACGGTATAGCAAAAGATAGTAAAGAAACTTCTACAGAAAAAGAAATTGATGAGATAAAAATGATAATGCAAGTGCACGATGAATTGATATTTGAAGTCAGAGAAAATGACAACACAAGTGCAAAAGAAATAAAAAATATAATGGAGAACGTCTTAAACAAAAGGCATGTAAATATAATACCTATAGCCGTAGGAGTGAGTGAAGGCAAAAATTTATTTGAACTTAAATAGTTAATTAATATTTTTATAAAAATATGCTGTACATAATATATGGAGACAATATAGAAAGAAGAAAAAAAGCTAAAGCTAGTATTTATTTGAAAGAAAATAAAGAGAATGTAAATATGGCCAATCTAGTAATTAATTTAGAAACAGAAAATAAAGAACAAAAAATTTCTGAAGCAATAAATACACAAAGCCTTTGGGGTGATAATCAAATAGTAACTTTAGATAAAATATTAGAAGACAAAGAGACTAAAGATATAATTTATGAAAATCTGGAAGCCCTAAAAAATAGTGATAACAAATTCATAATAGAAGAGACAAAGATAAATGCAGCCGTACTAACCAAAATATCCAAATACGCCACCAAGGTTTATGACTGCACAGTGGGTGAGCTAGTAAATAACAGAGGCAACAATCGTGTCCCAGAGAAAAGCCCATTCAAGCTCTGTGATTATATAGCGGCCAAGGATAAGAAAAATGCCTGGCTAGAGCTTATGAGACTCTATAAGACAGACATAGAGAGTGAGCCATTACATGGTGCGATTTGGTGGAAGTTGAAGATAAAGAATACGGGAGCCTCCGTCACCTCTTTTAATTTCATCATGATATCCCTACGTGCTCACAATGGTGAATGTGATTTTAGAAATGAAATGGAGAGGTGGGTTCTAAGCCTCTGACATTATTTCCTTTGATTTCTTTTGCATGATGGCAAAGACATCTACACCTGCCTGTTCGGCTATATCCTCGGCCCTATCTTTGTCCTCATTATTAATCGCCTCTATAAATGACTGACGTAATGTCTCATCGTTTATAGACTCTATGATCTCTATCAATGATTCATTGATTATTATTTGTCCCATAGTAGTGATAGCCTCATTACGCATAGCCTGATCAGGGAATTGCTCCATGAGCATATCATTTAGTTTTTTGTATAATTCTTCCATATTTTTTGTTAAAGTTTAAATTAATTTTTATTAAATAGTATTTTATTTTTTTAAGGTTTACTTCATTATTTATATTTTAACATTTTTATGATGAAGGGAATAGTCTCTCTGCCCTAGTTATTAAACTCTCTGATCCGCCATTATGAGTAAATGTTACATCAGCGATAGCTTCATTGAGTGACTTTAAATTGATACTAGCACCAGTAAATATTTTATTCATATTGGCAATGTTATTTTCCTTCATCCACTCTTTACCGACAGAGCTTTCAAAGAAATTGTATATTATATTTTCTTGTTGTTTGGGTGTTAGACCTTCTAGTATATCTAACTTGTCTTTCATTAATGTCTCTAAATTATCTCCAACAGAGATTGTATATTCTGTTGACAGAGAAGGAGATACGGGAGCCGCAGCCACTGGGGCAGATGCTCCACTGGGTGCTTGTGCTGCAGGTGCTGTATCAGTTGCTTGTGCTACTGGCGATGGGGCACCTGCCTCAGCCGCTGATGCAGTGGCATCTGGTGCCGCTACTACAGGGTCAGCGCTGGCAGCTACGGCTTGTACTGCGACCCTTACTTGCTCTTTGGCGGCGCCTGGCATAAGTTCAGCAACTTTATCTTTAATAAAATCAAAAGCAGGAGAGTCTATGAATTCTTTGATAACCCCAGGCATTAGTACTCCAAATGTGAGGCCCTTAGCGAGGGATATTTCTATTGCTCTATATCTTTTATCTTTATAACTAGGGTCAGCTTCAAAGTCAGACATTTTTATGCCAGACATAAATTCTTCCTTCTCTTTAGTGAGCGTTTTATGGTATGCTAGATATTTAGGGTCCTCAGGGTATTCTAAGTTTAATTCTAAGTAATATTCTAAACTAGCAGGCCGATAATCTGCTCCATAGGCTCTCTTTATTTTTGGAATTTTTGTATTTTCATAAAAGTCTCTCTTGCTTTCTACAAATTTACCATAAGCGAAATCTTCAAATGCTTTTGTCATTTGTTCTGTATATGATTTACGTGATAGAG
>JAYVII010000023.1:0-4911 GCA_043770395.1 bacterium
TCTATAGAGCATGGAGTAGCTTGTTCTAAATATTTAGGAGATACATATGTTAGAAGTGTTAAAGAGTGTGATGAAAATGAAAATAGCTTAAATGAAGCAAAAAATATTTTAGATAGACTTTATAAACTGGAAGATGAAAAGTTGAAAGAGTTATTTTATTTTTCTAGAATAGTTAATACAGTTTACTTTACTTTCATTTTAAAAGTGATAGGAACACTTAACGATCGTGACAGTAAAGAACATGAGTTTGTATTTGAAAGTGAAGCAGGTAATAAAGGTGTGGTTATCATAAAAGAAAGCTTTGGTGAAGATAAAGTTTTTAAATATGGAGAAGAATCTGAAGGAGGAAATTCACCTGTTATATATACTCCTGATGAAAGTAGAAAAGATATACATACATCAGTATTCATTAATAGCCAAGGCTATCCTACTTATGAAGCTAAAGATTTAGGCCTTATATATATTAAAATGACTGGGGGTTTAAATCTCGATGATTATGTAAGAGAAGTCAAAATACAAAAACCAGATTACTCTTTCACAATTACAGATGCAGAGCAGATATCACATTTCAAGGTGGTGCTCGATGCTGCACTTGCAATAGCGAAATACAATGAAGTTAATAATATAAAGCTGAGTAATGATAATGATTGGAGGGGCTGGGTTGAAAAGTCTCATCATATACCACACGGACGTATGCTGTTCAAAGGACAAAAGATGTCTAGCCGTTTAGGAGGAGTACCCCTCGCTTTCGATGTTATTGATGTCGTTAAAGATGAAGCTAGAAAAATTTTGGACAAGAACAATAAGTTGGAACAAATAACTGAAGCAGAGAAAGACAAAATCACATTTGAAGTAGCGATGTCGGCATTACGTATATCGGTGTTACGAGCAAAGCCTGGTATAAATATCAACTTTGATCCAGAAACTTCGCTGTCTTTTGAAGGAGATTCCGGACCGTATCTTTTGTATACACATGCTAGGTGTGCATCTTTGATCGATAAAGGCTTTGAGAAATTTGGATTAGGTTTAGACAAAAAATATTTTATTGAGGAGTTAGATTTTGATAAATCTAAAGGTATATCTAATTTAGAGAGTGAGCTGTTACATTATAATGATGTATTAATTTCTTGTGTCAAATTTAACAATACTGATGAGTCAGCAAAGTCAGAGCAAATTAACATTGAGCCACAGAAGCTAGTGTCTTATTTATTTAAAGTTGCTAGAGAGTTTAACTCATTTTATGGTAACACACAGATAGTGTCAGATGATGAAAGTTTAACGAAGCACAATTTGAAAATAGTGTTATGGACCAAGGAGGTCATGAGACAAGGATTACATATATTGGGCATAGAAGCACAAGAGAGAATGTGATATAATGTCAACATGACAATACAAGATTTAGAAAATAAATATCCCAAGAGAGATTTACCAGCAGGAGCGGAAGTGCTGAGAGTGTCGCCATCACCGACGGGCTTTGTGCATTTGGGTATGATATATATGGCAAATATATGCAGAAGAGTAGCAGAGAATACGAAAGGTGTATTCATTTTGAGAATAGAGGATACCGACACAGCGAGAGAGCTTGTGGGTGCCAAAGAATTGTTTGTAAAGATGCTCGATACTTTTGGTATTACATATGATGAAGGGTTGATGTTTAACTCAGGTCTCACCCCCAACCCCCTCCCGAAGGGAGTGGGAGAAAATGCAAATGCCTTAGTACAAATCGGAAATTATGGCCCGTATATACAAAGCGAAAGGAAGGAAATATATGATATCTGTATAGATTATTTGCTAGCCGTAGGGCGCGCTTATCGATGCTATATGTCAGTCGAAGAGTTAGCACAAATGCGTGAAGAGCAAGAGAAAAATAAAGTGCGTCCTGGTGTATATGGTCAATATGCCAAGTGGAGGCCAGACTTCTTTGATAAAGAAAAGAATATTATAATTGAAGGTAATTTTAAAAATAATAATTTAGCATATCCGCTAAATGCTGACGGAAGTATAGACGAGACTAGTTGCGTAATAAGATTTTTATCACTTGGTAATGAACTTAATAAATTTAAATTTCATGATGAATTCCTAGGAGATATGATGGTATCAGAAAATGATGAGGACCTAGTCATAAGGAAAAGCGATGGACTACCTACATATCATCTCGCCCATATAGTAGATGATCACTTAATGCGTACTACCTTTGTGCTTCGTGGTAATGAGTGGTGGAGCTCTCTTGGCAAACATATAGAAATGTGGAAGGCTTTTGATTGGAGTATACCAAAATATGGGCATATAGTACCCATCAATAAACAGGAGGAGAGCCTCACCCCAACCCTCTCCAAAGGAGAGGGTGAAAATACGAATACAGAATTCAAGACAAAACTTACTGTACGTAAGCTATCAAAAAGAAAAGACAAAGAAGCAGATGTACAATTTTTCCTTGATGAAGGGTATATGCCAGAGGCGGTGATGGCCTATGTGACACGCCTTGCCAATCCGAGCTTTGACGATTGGATGATGACAAAAATAAAAACAGGAGAGAAACTAGATTTAAAAGAATTTAACTTCAATATCAAAGAGCTAGCTCGTGGGGGTCGTGGTCCACTCATAGATATGAATAAACTTAACAATATTAGCAGTGAATACTTTTCTTATCTTGATAATGAAGAGCTGTATGAGATGATAGTCTCAACCCCTTCCGCCTCCATATCTCTGGAGCAGTGTCCCACACTGCGTCCAGTCCCAAGGGAAGGAAAAAATTCTTTAGATGCCTCACATTTCATAGAGATTCTAGAAAAAAATAAAGACTACACAATAAAAGTCTTTGGCATAGAAAGAAGGACAAAAGATAATATTCCAGAAAAGCTACGCAAAGATATATATAAGCTATCTCAGGTCAAAGAGCAATATTATTATTTCTTTGATCAACTTTATAATGAAAAGAAAAATAGTCTTCAATATGAAGTAGGATATCCATTCTCACCAGCCAATGCAAAAGAGTTAAAATCAATTTTTGAAAATAAAACACTCATCCCACCCCCCAACCCCCTCCCGAAGGGAGTGGGAGAAAATACTAATTCTGCTGATATATTTAGTTCAGAGGTCACTCTAGAAGAGTGGTTGGCTTTTATGAAAGAGATTTCAATATATTTAGGATATGATAAATTTGCCAACTTCATGCGTGACCTGCGCCTGGCGCTGACTCTCGAGGAGCGTACTCCGAATCTGTATGACATCATGCAAGTGATGGGTAGGGAGAGAGTGCTGGGGAGATTGGGATAAAGATTATTTTTATGATGGAAGAATTTGATAATTGGAATAAAATTAAAAAAGAAATTGAGTCCAAAGAATATATTAATGATAATATAGAAGTGTACTATAAAGAAAGAGAGATTTGGTATATAAGCATTGGTAAAAATATTGGTACTGAGGAAGTTGGCAAGGGTGAACATTTTGAAAGGCCTGTATTGATTTTAAGGAAATTTAATGAAAAAATGTTTTTTGGTATTCCTCTCACCACAAAGGTTAAAGACTCTAAATTTTTAGCAAGCTATATTTTATGCGATAAACAATACGCAGCAAAGATAAGTCAGTTAAAATTGATAGATAGTAAAAGATTATTAAGAAAGATAAGTATTCTTGACGTAGAACAATTTGAAAATATAAAAAGTAAGTTTTTAAATTTGTTTATTAAATAACGAAATCCCGCTTGTGCGGGATTTCTCGGAACTCTTGCGAGTCATAGTTCATAAGCTCTTGCTTATGTTATTTATATAATAGCACGTCTGTATGACATCATGCAAGTGATGGGTAGGGAGAGAGTGCTGGGGAGATTGGGATAAAATATCAAATTCCATTTTAATGTTATAATATAAAAATGAAATCTTATAAAAGAGTTGGGGAAATATTATTAGCGATATTTTTATTATTAGTCGGATACTTTTTATATAAATTGGGTATGAATATTAGGCATGATGTGCCGATAATAAAGGGATTGATAACCGAAGATGATGTAGAAGTTAAAGATATAAATAAAAATCAAGGCATATATCAAGACATATATAGTGTGGCGACCTTTACAGAAAAGATAAGAAATTTACAGACAATCATAACTTATCCTGTTGGCCGCGATGATATACTGGCATCTCTCAAGACTGATTATGAAAAATTTAAATTAGAGAATAAAGAAGAAATAAATGCTACCAATACTCCTGATGGTATTTCTGGGGTCCAGGATACGCACTTTTCTTATGAAGTTAATTATAGAGAGCTGGGCACTAGTAGTGAGCTAAGCCTTAATAAAAATCTAGATTTGCGTTCTTTTATTTTTACTTATTATAAATATGTAGCTGGAGCGGCACATGGTGAGTCTGGTATGTGGTCATATAATTATATAGGAAATAAAAAAATAAATAGCATATATGATATGTATATCAATGAACAAAAAATAGGAGAAATAAAAAGCAAAACAGAGCTTTATAAAATGTTACATGATGAAGCCAAGGCGCAAATAATAAATGATTTGGCTGATAATATCACAGACATGAAGTGGATAGAGGAAGGTCTGTCATATAGTGCTACCAATACTATTAATTATGATATATGGTGGATCAAAGGAGATAATTTGTACATATATATAGCTCCTTATCAAATAGGCCCATACTCTTATGGTGATAGGACGGTAGTAATGCCATCTCCAACTCATCCCATCCCCTAGCTCCAATCCAACTCATCCCATCCCCTAGCTCCAATCCCACTCATCCCATCCCCTAGTCCCTCTCCCACTCATCCCATCCCCTAACCCACAAAAGGCACATCCCATCCCATCCCCTAACCCCTTCCCCAAGGGAAGGGGGACCATTCAATTCAAATAAAGACGAGAGATCAAAGAGTGGCTCCCTTCCCTTGGGGAAGGGC
>JAYVII010000024.1:0-4895 GCA_043770395.1 bacterium
GCTTTACGAGAACTATTAATTATAATATCTGTATAGTCAATACCCATTGGAATTATCGGAGGTAAAGTGACAGCACTAAAAGGTTTACTGCCTACACCATCAATAGAAAGCCTGAGATATATTTGCCTGGCCGACAAATTGACAATATCATCCATAGTAAATTGTGGAGCAAATTCTTTTTCAAATCTCTCTGCATCCTCTGCCCCGACACGAAATAATATCATAGTACCCACATTACCAAATACTGCCGCCTCCACCTCTTCTGTCATCTGCTCTATAAATTGATGGGCAACTATTAGCCCCAAATTATATTTACGAGCCTGAGACAATATATGAGCAAAGCTTTCATTTACAAAATTTTGAAACTCATCTACATAGAAATAAAATGGAGCTGCATCTTTCATTGCTCGTGCTCCCAAATTAGCTCTACTCATAGCGGCTATATATATTTTGGTTATCATTAAATTACCTAGCAAATTCACATTACCTTCCCCCATACGTCCAATAGAGAAATTACATATAAGTATTTTCTTATTGTCCATTATTTCTCTGATATCAAAGCTGGTTTTCTTTTGCCCTATTATATTTCTGATGAGCGGATTAGAAATAAATTGTCCTATTTTATTTTGTATACCTGGAGCAGCTTCTTGGGCATATTTTTCTCCAGCACGCACAAATTCTTCATTCCAAAATGCTTTGACAGAAGGATCTTTGACATTTGACACTATAAATTTACGATAATTAGCATCCGAGAGCATACGATTTACACCAAGTAATGTTTGGCCTTCATTTTCTAAAAGCGCCAGCATTATATTATTAAGTATATATTGTATACGATCAGAGAATTTCTCTTCACCAAATATTTTCTTAAATGCTGCCATCAATCCATTCGCTACCAAATGCCTTTGACTTTCATCTACTTTTTCTAATACATTCAATGCTATTGGGAATTCTGTGTCATGTGGGGCAAAGTATACTACGTCTTTTATTCTATGTTCTGGTATATGCTGCAACAGCATCTCGGCCGAGGACCCATGTGGATCAATAAAACACACTCCCTCACCATTTTGTATATCTTGTATTAGCATATTTTCTAATAGAGTACTTTTACCCATACCAGTTTTGCCTATTATATACATATGTCGAGTTCTATCGTCCTCTTTAATTCCAAATTTAACATTCTTGGCTCTATAGTCAGTATTGCCTATATAGGTAACTCTATCATTCATATTTATATTATACTACCTTTTTAAAAATTAAACTATATAATACACACAACCGTACTAGAATATACTTCTCTAAGAGAGTGATAAATATTTTATGTGGTCTTTTTCTTTATGGGTATAGTAGTACCTATAATAACTATTCCACATATAGCGAATAATATTTCTTTGTATATATTTGGTATGTAAATGAATGGCATGAGTATCATGACTAATCCTATTATTCTTAAAATCTTCTTTTGCATCTGTCTATTATAGCATAGAATATACTTCGTATCAAAAAGTTAAAAAGTAAGTTCAGTCCCTGGAATATCAATCAACTAGCCAAAATATGCTTATATTCTATTTGCAATCCTCTGTATAGCTTTTTAAAAAGGCTACTACTGATATTATTTCTTTACTGTCCGATATTTCATTTTTACTGTCATATAATACCACATCTTTATTGCTATCTAATATCAGATTTTTATTATGTAATCTATGCGTGAGTTCTACTCCACCAGCAGCTAGCGACCTCTCTGATATAGTCACTCTCACCGGCATGCCCAGTAGGTCCGCATCAGCAAATTTCTCTCCAGCGCTCGTCCCTACTCTATCATCCCACAATACCTCTACTCCCGCACGAATCAATTCATTATATATTTCTTCACTGACTTTATAAGCTTCACCGCTTTCTTTGTCTTTGCTCAAAGTCACCATGTGTAATTGGAATGGCGCTACAGAACTAGGCCATATCATAGAATTCTCTGTGCCAAACACCTCAACGAGCACACCCAATAATCTAGTAACTCCTATACCGTAGGAACCCAGATATACTGGTACTTTTTCACCTTTGTCATTAGTAAAATACACGCCCAGCTCCTCAGTCTTATCTGTGCCAAAAGTAAATATATTACCGACCTCTGCTGTTTTCTTTTTCTCAAAGTCTATTTCATTTACATTTAATTTTGCTAAAGTTTCCGCATTATAAACCTCCTCATTTATAGCTAAATCTTTTGTCTTGTGTACATATATATAGTCCTCACCTGCCTCACATATAGTTTGGAATTCGTGCGAAAACTTATCCGTGAATACTCCTCCGCTCGCCGAAGTTACATATGTAATATCACCAAGGCCTAATATTCTATATACTTTCATATAAGCATCGATAGACGCATGATAAAACTTCATATGCTCTTCCTCATCCATACAATAAGAATACATATCTTTCATTATAAATTCACGACAACGCATGATACCACTTTTAGCTCTAGTCTCATTGCGTAATTTATTTTGGAATTGATGCACATATACAGGTAAATCCTTGTAACTATTTATGTGATTCTTCATCATAATTGTGATGGGCTCTTCATGACTCCAGCCAAGTCCTATCTCTGTCTCATTTTTCAATTTAGTTTTAAACCATATATCCACCTTCTCATCGTCCCATCTATTTGTGGCTTCCCAATTTTCTTTCTTCTGCAATGTAGACATTATTAGCTCTTCCGAGCCCAAGGCTTTCATCTCTTCATTAACTATAGCCTTGATATTATTAATGACTTTGAATCCCAAAGGAAGCAATGAATACACTCCAGCCATTTCTTTGTGTATGAATCCAGCACGAATAAGTAATTGAGCATTAAGAGCTGTCTCATCGCTTGGTGCTCGCTTGCTAGTTTTTGTAAAAAGTTTACTTTGTCTCATCTATTTGAATAGATCATTAATAGTAACAATAATAATTAATAAAATCAAACAAAGGAATCCTATACCATTTATAATCGCAGCCACATTGTTTTTAATTTTCTTTCTTCTAATTGCCTCATACACTACCATTATAATACGACCACCATCAAGTGCCGGGAATGGTAGCAAATTAAATACCGCTAAATTAATAGAAAGTATAGCCGCCAAAGCAAATACATTTGTCATTGATCCCTCTCTGGCTTGATCGCCAACAATTTTGGCTATGCCTACCGGACCAGACACATTATTGAGTACTTCTTTGTCGGCCTTTACTATACCACTAGCCAAGTCACCCAATCCTATGACTGTCATTTTAGTATAAAGCCATACATTATTGGCTGCATATGTAAGAGACTCTACAAATCCCAACTTTACATTACCTATACTTTCAAAAGATATGCCTATAGCTTTTTTCTTTTCTATTATTCCATATACTCCAGTGACCACACTTTCTCCTCTATCATTTTTATTTTTCCATTTTATATTTATGTCTTGGTCTATATGTTTAGTAAAAAATTCTTTCAAAGAGTCTGCACTTTTTAAATTAGCAATTTCATTATTTGCTTTAACTTCTATTAATTCATAACCTGCTTTGATGCCAGAACGCTGTGCTGGACTTTTATTACCGACATCTATTACTATTAATTTGACATCTATTACTCTGCCAGCATACAGTGGATCATTAGCAATTACCGTAGCATTACTTTTAGCAATAACAAAAAATATAATAAAAGCTAATATCCAATTCATAGCTACTCCAGCAAACAATACTGCCAATTGCGCCAATTTAGGCCTATTATTAAAGGCTCTTTTGTCTGTGCCATCATTACCATCTTCACCCCATATTTTGACATAGCCGCCTATTGGTATAGCATTGAATTTGTATTCTGTCTCACCCCACTTTCTTTTCCATATTGTCGGAGGAAATCCAAAGGCAAATTCATCTACCTTGCATCCTGTTAATTTAGCAATTGCGAAATGCCCCAGCTCATGCACCATTACCAGCACCAATAATATAATTATAAAAATAAGTATTGTCATAAATTAATTGCCCATTATTTCTTTCTCTTTTTTATTAAAGTGTAATTCCAATTCTTCTATTGCTTTATCGACTTTATTTTGCATTTTTTCTAATTGATTACGTTTTTCATCTTCTCCGAATTCTCCATTTTTAAAATTACTTTCAATATTTCTCTTTACTTCTTCTCTCTCCTGTCTGACTCTCACTTTAGCCTCCTCCAATCTCTCTTTGGCCATCTTTACATATTGTGAGCGCCTCTCTGTAGTCAGAGCTGGGAATATCACCCTGACTCCATCACTATCAGAAATCACAGACAGACCCAAATCAGCGTGATTGATCGCCTTCTCTATCATACCTATTAGACTCTTGTCAAAAGGTACAACTCTCAGAGTCTTGGCATCCTCTATACCTATTGATGCTAGGTGATTTAAATTCATCCATGATCCATAGACTTCTAATTTTACAAAGTCCAATACTACTGGATTAGCAATACCTGTCTGTATACTCCTCATCTCGGCTCCGAACCATTCTATAACTTTATTAATATTTTCGTCTATATTTTCTAACATATATTTAATATATTATAGCATACTATATATTTATGACCAATTATTTATTTTATTTTAATGTGCTTTTTTCAAAACTAAAGTATAATAAACTGTGATCAAGGAAGTAAATACTACAGCCTGTACTATACCCACTATAATTCCCATACCCATCCATATCACTGGTACCAGTATGGCAAATGATCCCATAATAATTATAGTCAATATTTCATGAGCAAACATATTACCAAAAAGACGCAGAGATAATGATATTACTTTTGCAAATTCGCCAATTATTTCTATAAGTCCCACAAAGAAATGTATAATGCCATTACCAAATTCACCAGCTCTCTGAGCTATACTCTTTTTACCTTTAAAGGCTTT
>JAYVII010000025.1:0-4777 GCA_043770395.1 bacterium
CGAGTGCACTGCCTTGGAAAGGCAGCAAGGTGAAAGCCTTCGAGGGTTCGAATCCCTCATCCTCCGCAACAAATCGGAATTCAAATTTCCACAGCGTAACCGATCACCTCTATGTCGCGACATAGAGCTATACTGACCGGCACCCTCTCACAAGAGGAGTTTTTATTTTAAAATAAAAACATTGTTCTTTCAAATTATATAAGACACATTTATTAACCAATTCCCCGATGCGCATCGGGGAATTGGTATTTTAATTATTATTTTTCATAAGCTTCCAAATCATCACTGGCATCACAATACTGATTGTAGGAAATATCAACACAGAATCTTCTTTTCCAATCTTGAGTCCAATTTTTTCTACAAGCTCACCCACCTCTTTGACTGAATACCATTTTTCAAAATGATACGGTTCTGGACAAAGAGGAAATGGGGTCATCCATGTGATGTAGGGTCAGCGATGTTATGTATCCAGTATAGAAATATCATTCTCAAAATTGATTCTGCTAAGTATTTTTTTATGACGAAGTTTACGAAAAAATGTTGTCAGACTATTTGTATTCATTATTTTGCAAATTTATTATTAGATATATTATAACATAATATATCCTAGGCAACGTGGTCACGAATATTTTCTCGCCGTCGCTCCGAAAATTTCTCGACCCCAGCTCGTGGTTTTGCTTGCCAGCAAAACATCACTGCGCTTTCCACAAACTAAAAATCTGGCTTAGGCCAGATTTTCTTGACGTTTGTGGACCCTAGCGGATTCGAACCGCTCGCCTCTTGAGTGCAAAACAAGTGCTCTACCAAATGAGCTAAGGGCCCAATATTTAATTTTACGAACCCTTAACTTTTATACACTGTTTTGCAAAACAAGTGTCTTTTAGTCTTTTGCCAAATGAGCTAAGGGCCCAATTAAGGGGTATTAATATAATAACATACTTTTAATAAAAACAAAACTAGTATATAATGTATATACTTTATATAATTATATGCTAGATATTAAATTCATAAGAGAAAATGGTGAGCTCATAAAATTAGCAGCAGAAAGAAAGAGAATAAACTTTGATATTGCTGAATTAATAAAGGCTGATGATGAAAGATTGACTATACTTAAATTAGTAGAAGATTTGCGCAGTAGGCAAAATGCTGCTTCGGAAAAGATAGCCACTATGTCACCAGAGCAGCGGGCTGTAGAAATAGCCCTCATGCAGACACTCAAAGAAGAGCTTAAAAAAGAAGAAGAGAAATTGAGTAAAGTTATGATTACTTGGCGTGAGCAAATGCTGTGCGTACCCAATATCCCTGATATGACAGTGCCAGATGGTAAAAGTGACGAAGACAATATGGAAATCAAGAAATGGGGAGAGATAAAAGTTTATGACTTCACTGCGCGTGACCATATAGAAATTATGGAGGCTCAAGATATGGTAGACTTTGAGCGAGGTACCAAGGTCAGTGGCTTTAGAGGATATTATCTTAAAAATGATGCAGCATTACTTGAAATAGCGATATGGTCTTATGTTATGAATCGATGGGCTGGTAAAGGATTTTCTCCTATGCTAGTGCCATCACTAGTTAAAAGAGAGACATTGCTTGGTACTGGGTATTTGCCCCAAGGTGAAGATGATCTTTATAGTGATGGTGAAGATTATCTATCGGGTACTGGTGAGGTGGCGGCTATGTATTATCATAGTGGGGAGGTGCTGGATCAAAAAGATTTACCCAAGAAAATGATAGTATGGAGTCCTTGCTATCGTAAAGAAGCCGGCAGCCATGGTAAAGATGTCAAAGGCCTGATCAGGGTACATGAATTTTATAAATGTGAACAAGTAGTGCTATGCAAGGCTGACCATAATGTATCTGTAGAATTACATGAGCAAATTACAAGACATAGTGAAGAAATGATGGAGGAGCTAGGACTTTGTTATCATACAGTCGCTAATTGTACTGGGGATTTGGGTTTGGGGCAAGTAAAGAAGTACGATATCGAAGTATGGATGCCAGCACAAGGTAAATATAGAGAGACACATAGTGCTAGTTATTTTCATGATTTTCAGACTAGGAGACTCAATATACGCTATAGGGATATAGATGGCAAGATGCGTTTTGTGCATTCACTTAACAATACAGCCGCCGCCACCCCCAGATTGGTCGCAGCAATAATAGAAAATTATCAAAATGCGGATGGTACTATCACTGTCCCTAAAGTCTTAATACCATATGTTAACAAAACTATTTTGGGTACTGCTTGTTTTTAGTTTGTTTTTATCTTTTATATACAGAGATAAAATACAAACTTTATATATAGACAAATTTGTAAACAATACAAAGAAAGATGATCTTATCAGTAATTTGCAACAAAGTAATGAAGCGAAAAATCTTATCTTAATAAAAGATTATAATATACCTAATTTAACTTTAGCCACCAGTACTAGCATAAGTTCAAAAGATAAAGAGTATATATATACTTTTATTAAAAGATTAGATGGTAACACCAAAGAAAAAGTAATATCAGTATATTATGATAATTACAAAGATGTATATTTGCGTATAGAAAAAGGAGAAATACGTATTAATACTTTAAATGATATAGACATAGTTTGGAATGACTATTTATCTGCTATTGGGGATAGCAAATTATCTTATAAACTTAAAAATGAAAGAGACAATTTGGACTACCTTGACTTACGCTTCCCAAATAAGTTATTCTATAAGTTCAAGACGTATGATCAAAGGATTCTGGGCACAAGTACAATATCGAGCAGCACAGGCCAATAGACCTATTATATGTCTGGCGCCTATGGCTGATGTCACTGATCAGGTATTTCGTGCTATGATAGCTAAATACAGTCGTATGGCACAGGGGGGAGGTGGTCCAGACGTGATGTGGACAGAATTCGTATCATGTGACGGATTATGCAGCCCTGGGCGTGAAGTATTACAACATGATCTAGTCTATGGGGAGGACGAGAGGCCGATAGTAGCACAACTCTTTACTGCTAATCCTGATAACATGCGACGAGCAGTAGCTATGTGCCGTGAGCTTGGTTTTGATGGAGTGGATATCAATATGGGTTGTCCAGTAGGTACTATTGTGGACCAAGGAGCTGGATCCGCTATGATACTCCGTCCTGATTTGGCTGTAGCCGTAATAAAAGCCGCTCAGGAGGCTGCCGGTGATATGCCAATATCAGTCAAAACTAGAATAGGCTATAACAAAGTAGAATACAAAGAGTGGCTGAATCATATTTTGAAATGCGATATACCAGTGCTCACTATACATTTACGTACTAGAAAAGAAATGAGTGCAGTCCCCGCTCATTGGGAATTGTATAAAGAAATAAAAGAATTTTGTAAATCCATATCTCCAGAAACCATTGTAATAGGTAATGGTGATGTGCCGGACCTATCGGATGCTCAAGCTAAATATGATGACAAAAATATACAAGCTGAAGGTGTGATGATTGGGCGAGGAGTCTTTGGGCGGCCATGGATCTTTGATTGGTTATTTAAAAATAACTTTTCTCTAAAAGAAAAGTTACAAATCATGCTCGAACATACTAAATTATACGAAGAAAAGTTGGGCTATATCAAAAGTTTTGCTATAATGAAGAAACATTATAAAGCTTATGTAAATGGCTTTGATGGAGCTAAGGAATTACGTGTGAAATTGATGGAGGCTAATAATTATGAAGAGGTTAGAAATATTGTGGGTGAATTTCTCTTGATGATAAAATAATGCTATAATCATTTTATGAGTCAAGCTTTATATCAAAAATACAGACCCAAAAGCTTTGATGAAGTAATTGGTCAAGACGAAGCCATTCTTTATTTTAATAGTGTTCTTAAACAAGAAAAGGAAAATAGTACAGAAAGCTACAGAAAGCAAGCTCCAAATAATTATGGAAATATAAATCATGCATACCTTTTAACTGGAGGTAGAGGTATAGGTAAAACTACTCTCGCTAGATTATTTGCTCGATCACTAGGAACTGCTGATATAGATATAACAGAACTTGATACTGCTAGTAATCGTGGTATAGATGAGATCAAAGAATTGCGTGATCAAGTCTATGCCAGACCAATAAATAGTAAATATAAAGTATTTATATTGGATGAAGTACATATGATAACTACACAAGGCGCTAATGCATTATTGAAGACATTAGAAGAGCCAACCCCTTGGACTATATTCATATTGTGTACTACAGACCCAGAAAAACTAATTAGTACTATAGTTTCTCGCTGTCAAGTTATAAAGTTAAAATCTCCAAATATCCTTGATATACAAGCTCTTTTGAAAGATATAAACGAGAAAGAGAATTTAAATATAGATGAAAAGCACATAGAAAATATAGCTGCTAATCATAATTCATATAGGGACGCCATAGGATCTTTAGAAAGAGCTTCATATATAGATATTAAAAACATAGAAGAGTATTTGGGTATTAACTACACAGAATTAGCAATAGAAATCTTAATGTTAATTCTTGACAAAGATATCAAAAACATTTTTATCAAAATAAGTGAATTGGAAAGTAAATATAAAGATATTAATTATAATAAATTATATTTAGAAATTGTCAATAGTTATAGAGAGGCTTTGCTTATTAGAGTAGGAGTGGTAAAAACAGTAGCAGAAAAAGCTTTAGCAGTAGATGGAATAAAAGGTGGTGCAGATATAGATAAAAAAGTGGAAGAAAATATAGATACAAAATCTAAAATAGATGTTATAATATCTAAATATAAAGATAAAATTAGAAGTGATCTTTTAAAG
>JAYVII010000026.1:0-4718 GCA_043770395.1 bacterium
GCTTCGCAGTCGCCCTTGTGTTTATTCTTGTTTTATAGTATTGTGTATTTGATTCAAGGTCTAATCCCCCTTATAGTTGCTAATACTCCTCTCCAAGTAGTATTTCCCTGATTAATTTGTATCTTCTATCTTGTCTTAATCCATGATGTAAATTTACTTTATCTTTCAAATGAGTAAAAGATCCATCGAGTGAATTAGTGGTATTGGGAATATTCAGCTTCGGGTATTTCTGATATGTAAATAGATATGGCAAATGAGTATTCAGACTCATGTAAGCACTCCTGACTTTTTTATGTGTATAATACCAATGTTTGGTATCCACTACTTTAGTTTTCATTTGTATATATACTCCCCATTTGTCATGCCACTCATTTAGCTTATCAGAGAAGACACTCTCTGTGGTCTCTGCTAGTGTTAGTGTTATCTTTCTTAGCTCTTGGCCAGCCTCAGTCTCAGGCTTTCGGGTAATATATTTAGTAACTATTCTCATTTGGTGGAATTGACATATTTGTAATGGTATACCCTCAAAAACCTTTAGCATACCACGTCTACCATCTACCACAACTGCTTTGAATACCCATCCTTGAGATTCTAATATCTTCCTAGCATAATGATAATGAGCCATCAATTCACTAGTAACATCTTTACAATATATGTTCTTCTTTAAGTTAAAAGATCTAAAGACACATATACCCCAAGTTCTACCAAAGAATGAGGTGTCAGCTATTGCAACTACTCCACAAGGAGTGATACTTTTTTCATCTAGAATCTTTTGGTCTAACTTTTTCCTTACCCACTCTATACCTTTGTTATACTCTTTAACTATATCATCTAGCTTTTGTTTCTTCCAAGAATACTCTTTCCATATGTTATTTATTATTCTATCTTCTGTCCTTCTTTTAGATTGGAATACTTTATTACAAGTTAAACATCTGTATCTTTGTATGCCTTTTTGTAATCCAAATTTCTTAGTTATATTCTTGCAATATATACATTTCCTAGTATTTTTTTATTCATATATTTAAATTATACACAATCTAACCTTATTTAGAAAGGTGTTTTAGGGGTTTGAGCAACTATGGATGGGGATTAGGTCGAATATAGAATATACAGCAATCAGGGAATTGCATGAAGAGTCTGGAGTGAAGGCTAATGTTGAGGACTTGGAAAGTTGTGGAGCTGTTAATTTTTATTTAGTAGATAAAAGTGAATACAATATGGATAAAAAGTTTGAATATTATGATATTAAGAATAGAGAGATATTTATGCAGGTGCATTTTTATATACTTAGAAAATGGGAAAGATCACCTATGGAAAGTGCAGAGATGGGACAACCTACATTTTTTAAAAAAGATGAAATTCCGTATGAAAATATGATGCCAAATAATAAAGTGCTACTTGATATAGCGTTAGAAGGTAAAAAGATTGATAGTGATGTGATACTTTTTGGCAAAGAGATAGAGCCAATAGTGAAGTGGAGGTCCAAACCCACGGCTGGCGCCTTCTAAAACAGTCTCATCATAATCATCACGCATACGAAAGCAAAACAAATCCTTATGTGTAAAGAAAATACTGGATCCTTGCGTCCGGCTGTATTAACTTTAAAAATATGTTATAATACTGTAATGAAAATTTTATCAAAAATATTCCCGACAGAGGATGAAAAAGCAATTAAAAGAATAAGCAAGACAGTAGACTCTATACTAGAAAGGGAGGAAGCTTTGAAATTATTAACAGACGAGGAATTGAAAGCTAAAAGTTTGGCTTTGCGTGATGATGTACGTGCTCGTATTGATAATTTAAATACAGAAGTCAAAATAGATCAAATTAAAAACAAAATAGCTATAGAAAAAATAGTTAATGACGTAGCGGCAGAGGCCTTTGCTCTAGTGCGAGAGGCCGCTAGGCGTGCGCTGGGTATGATGCATTATAGAGTACAATTGATAGGAGGAATGATGATACATAATGGCAACATTGCTGAAATGCGTACAGGAGAAGGTAAGACTTTGGTTGCGACATTGCCTGCATATTTGAATGCTTTGGCTGGTCGTGGTGTGCACATAGTTACGGTTAACGATTATCTATCTAGGCGTGATGCTGTTTGGATGGGTGAAATATATAACAGATTAGGCCTCATCACAGCGGTTATAAATAATGAAAGCTCTTATATATATGACGAAGCACATAAAAGTGAAATAGACGATGTCAGGCGTGATAGGAAGGCGGAGTATAAAGTTGCTTATGACTATTTACGTCCAATCACTAGGAGGGAGGCTTATCAAGCTGATATTACTTATGGCACCAACAGTGAATTCGGATTTGACTATTTAAGAGACAATCTGGTATACGAAAATGGTGAGATGGTACAGCGTGGTCACTACTATGCTATTGTGGACGAAATAGACTCTATATTAATTGATGAAGCGCGTACACCACTTATTATTTCTAATGCTACACATGATAGCGGTAATATATACAATGTATTTGCCAATATAGCTAAATCCATGGATGCAAAAGTGGATTATATAGTGGACGAGAAAGAGAAAGCAGTACAAATAACAGATGTTGGCATCACCAAGGCTGAAGGTAAATTAAAAGTACCCAGTCTGTATACTACTGAAAATGTCAGACTGGTACATCATTTGGAGACAGCTTTGCGCGCCAAGTCCCTTTTTATCAAAGAGAAACAATATATAATAAGTAATGGAGAAATAATAATAGTTGACGAATTCACGGGTCATAAACAACCAGGTCGTCGCTGGAGCGATGGATTACATCAGGCGGTAGAAGCCAAAGAAGGCGTAGAAATACAAAAAGAATCCCGTACCGTAGCTAGCATTACGTATCAGAACTATTTTAGATTTTATAAAAAGCTCTCTGGTATGAGTGGTACAGCCAAGACTAGTGAAGAAGAGTTTTATAAAGTTTATGGATTACCGGTAACTACTATACCTACACATAATGAAATAAACAGAACAGATAATACTGATCTTATATTTCAATCAGAAAAAGGAAAATGGAAAGCCATAGCCACAAAAGTAAAAGAGCTGCATGAAAAAGGTCAGCCAGTGCTAATAGGTACTGTATCTATAGAGAATAACGAAGTAATGTCTAGGTATTTAGATCATGCCAAAGTGCCACATCAAGTACTCAATGCTAAAAATCATGAGCGTGAAGGTGAGATAATTGCCAATGCTGGTAAAAGAGGCTCTGTAACTGTAGCGACAAATATGGCTGGTCGTGGAGTGGATATAAAATTGGGTGGTGCAGGTGCCACAGATGCAGAACGTGAAGAAATAGTTAATTTGGGAGGTTTATTTGTAATAGGTACAGAGCGTCATGAAGCTCGTCGTATAGACAATCAACTGAGAGGCCGCTCGGGTCGTCAGGGTGATAGAGGTGA
This sequence comes from bacterium, assembly GCA_043770395.1. Lineage (GTDB taxonomy): Bacteria > Patescibacteriota > Minisyncoccia > Phycocordibacterales > UBA5272 > JAMIGE01. The sequence goes on from JAYVII010000026.1 coordinate 3,404, forward strand.
GACACAATTCTACGTATCGCTGGAGGATGATCTCATGAGAGTGTTTGGTAGCGATAGGATAAAAAATATGATGGGTAAATTTGGTATACCAGAGGAGGAAGCCATCAAAAGCTCTATAGTAAGCAGATCCCTAGAAAATGCTCAAGAAAAAATAGAAGGATTTCACTTTGATTCACGTAAACATACTTTGCAATATGATGATGTGCTAAATCAACAAAGGAAAAGTATATATGAAAAGAGAACAAAAGTATTGGACAATGATAAAGACTTTATGGATGAACTTTTGGCTAAAGTTGATAATCAAGAAATAGTCAAAGAGAAAAAAGATAAATATAATGATTATTTTTATACTGTAGTCAGATCAGTATTGCTTCAGATATATGATGTTATATGGATGGATCATTTAGAACAAATGGAATATTTGAGATCTAATGTAAATTTGCGTGCCTATGGCCAACGTGATCCATTAATAGAATATAAAAAGGAAGGTCTACGTATGTATAGAGAATTGGATAATAGAGCGTTGCGTGATCTTGGGCATTTCATAACCCATGTAGATGGCGTAGTGGCACAATTAATAGCTCGTGACAAAAAAAGCGAAAAGAAAAATGAAGAAGCAATAGAAACTAAGAATAGAAATTAAAGTAATAAGCATGAAAAAGTTGCTTAAAAAAATATTAGTTAAAATAATAACATGGGAGGCCAGAGCTATATTGTGGCAACACAAGCCATATATCATAGCTATTACTGGTAATTTGGGCAAAACAACAACCAAAGATGCGATGGTGGCCGCTATATCTAATTACTATGTTAGAGGTAATGAAAAAAGTCTTAATAGCGATATAGGAGTACCGCTTACTATTATAGGAGTTGACAATCCTTGGTTTAGTGTACATAAATGGTTGCATGTAATTATTAAAGGTGTGTTTGTATTTTTTGCTCGTGATTATCCAGAATTTTTGGTGCTTGAGGTAGGTGCTGATAATAAAGGTGATATAAAAGAAATAACAAAATGGCTGAGACCAGAGATTTCTATATTAACTCAATTCGCAGAAGTGCCAGTGCATATAGAAAACTTTGACAATAATAGAGAATTATTAATTAAAGAAAAAGAATATTTAGCTTTGGCTACTTCTGATTTGCTTATATACAATGGAGATGATCTTGACTGTCAACATATAGCCAAGAGAGCCATACTTTCCAATGATAACTTGAGCAAAATGTCCTTTGGTAAAGGCTTGCACAACACCATAATATTGCGTGATGTGGGCAATAGTTATGATTTACATTCAGCCGTGGGGACTTTGGAATATGA
>JAYVII010000027.1:0-4697 GCA_043770395.1 bacterium
CAATATCCAGTCAAGTCTGGTCTGATATTGAAACCTATATAATACCTGCCATACCAGAAATGGATGCAAATAATTATGACAAAGGAAATGACAATATACCCCAGTCAAATATCATAGTAAATAGATCTGTGACATTAGATACCAAAACAGAAGGCGCCCATATTACACACTTTGGTCCTGAATCGGTAGAAATGCGATTAAAAAATGTAGGAGCTCCACGCATTACTTTGGAACAATTATCAAAAGGAGAGTCTTTGTTAAGTGGTGTTGTAAATATCATAGACACTAATAATAAAATCCAACATTCTAGTAAAATAAATAAAGCCATTAATTATAATTCTCATCCTGATCCCTACAGAGAGCTGGTAGAAGAATGATTTCATGTTATAATTTGTATATGCAATTCAGAGTACCACAATTCATAAGTATAGAAGATAAAATAATAGGGCCTTTGGGTTGGAAACAGTTGGCTTATGTGGTGGCTGGCCTGGGTTCTGTTTATATTATATTCAGAGCCTTTGAGAGTAAATTAATAGCCAGCATACTGGCTATACCGGTAATATGTATATTTGGAGCTTTGGCTTTTGTGCGTATCAACAATAGAGATTTCTTGTCTATATCCGAGGATGCTGTAAAATACTTTTTCTCTGATAAAATATATACTTGGCAAAAAGATAAAAATCAAAAAGATGTACATGATATATATAATTTTTCTGTGAAAAGTGGTATATCAGGTAATAATTCTGATAGAATTATCAGTGATAATAAGAATTATACAATTAAAAAACCAGGTAATAGTAAATTAGCAAACAAAGCTTTTGATGTTGATATGGGAGTACATAAGAAATAGATTAGGTGCTATAATAAATACATGATAGGTAAAAGTAGCCAGGACTTCGTTCCTATAAATGACATAAAGGAGGGTGTAGTAATACTTAAAAGTGGGGAGTATAGGGCAGTTCTTATTGCTTCTTCTGTTAATTTAGCACTCAAGAGTGAGGATGAACAGTTGGCCACTATATCCGGCTTTCAATCATTTCTAAATAGCTTGGACTTTAATATAGAAATATATGTACAGTCTAGACGTTTCGATATAGAGCCATATATCGAAACATTAAATCAATCATTAGCCAATACAGAAAATGATTTATTACGTATGCAAATTAGTGAATATATAGAATTTATCAAACGCTTTGTGGGTGAACACAATATAATGACCAAGAGATTTTTTGTGGTTGTGCCATATTTGCCCAGTATATTGAGTGGACTAGACAACAAAAGTGATATTTTTTTTCGTAATCGTGAACAATTATCAGAAAGAGTCTCCGTAGTAGCTCAGGGTCTTTCTAGAATAGGAGTCAAATCTTCACAATTAAATGACGCCGAGCTGGCTGAAATGTATTATAATATATTTAATCCTGGGCAATTTAATAAATCAATAGTCAAATAATATGGGAATACTAGATATATTTAAAAATAAAAATGATAAGCAAAGTATAAATAATACTAGTGGGGTGGACACTTTGGCTGCGATTAATCAGGCCGCCAATACTAGTTTGCGTGATATGATAGCGCCCGCCGCCATAGGCATAGAGCCTAAAGGTTTGATAATGGGTGGATTACGCACTAGGAGCTTTTTTATAATGTCATATCCTAGATATCTCAATGACAATTGGTTTAGTCCTATTATTAATTTGGACAAAGTTTTTGATGTGGGTATACATATAACACCCCAAGACACCACCAGAGTGATGAATGAATTACAGCACAAAGTCGCAGAAGTAGAGAGTCAATTAATATTAAAAGAAGAAAAAGGTCAAACTAGAGATCCTCAATTAGAGACAGCTTTCAAGGATATCGAAGATTTACGCGATAGCCTGATGCAAGCCGAGGAAAAGATGTATGAAGTGGGTGTATACATAACTATATATGGTAATGATGATAGTGAATTAGATAAAGTAGAAAATGAAATAAAAAATATATTGGAGAGTAAATTAATACAATTTCGTCCTGCTTTATTCCAGGAATCAGAGGGTCTATTTTCTTCTTTACCTTTAGGAATAGATCCAGTAGGGCAAGTTATCAAACTCAATACCACACCACTATCATCAATATTTCCTTTTGTATCTTTTGATCTTACTTCTAATAATGGCATAATGTATGGTGTCAATAGACATAATGGTTCATTAATTATTTTTGATAGATTTTCTTTAGAAAATTATAATTCTATAATATTTGCCAAGTCCGGTAGCGGTAAAAGCTATACCACTAAATTAGAAATTTTACGCACACTTATGTTTGACACAGAAGTAATAATTATTGATCCGGAGCGTGAATATGAATATTTAACCGAGGCCGTAGGTGGTAGATATTTCGATATATCACTTACATCCTCTCATCATATTAATCCCTTTGATATACCACATATGGGTACAGACGAATCACCTTCTGATGTGTTGAGATCTAATATAGTTAATCTGGTGGGACTATTTAGGGTTATGCTTGGTGGACTGACTCCAGAAGAAGATGCCTTGGTTGATCAGGCTGTGGGCGAAACTTATGCCCTCAAAGATATAACTCCAGGATCAGATTTTAGTAATATTAATCCACCTTTGCTTAGTGATTTTGAGGCAGTACTCAAAGGTATGGATGGCACAGAAAAATTAGTAGAAAGACTTTCCAAGTATACCACTGGATCATGGTCTGGATTTCTTAATAATCCTACTAATGTAGATATAAATAAAAAGTGTATTAGCTTTTCTATAAGAGACATGGAAGACGAACTAAAGCCGGTTGCTATGTATTTAGTAACACATTATATTTGGAATACCATAAAGAAAGAAATTAAAAAAAGGCTGTTGGTAGTAGATGAAGCCTGGATAATGATGAAGAGTGACGATACAGCCTCTTTCCTTTTTGGTTTAGCCAAACGTGGTAGGAAATACTATTTGGGACTTTGTACTATTACCCAGGATGTCAATGACTTCCTCAAAAGTCAATACGGTTTACCAATTATTACCAACTCTTCTATACAATTACTATTAAAGCAATCCCCCACGGCCATAGAGTCCATACAAAAAGCTTTTAATTTAACAGATGAGGAAAAATATTTGTTGCTAGAATGTAATGTGGGGGAAGGTATATTTTTTGCTGGGCAAAAGCATGTAGCAATCAAGGTGGTTGCCAGCTATACCGAAGATCAAATAATCACAAGCGACCCAGCCCAAATAGCCAAAATAAATTCCCTTAAATCATAGTGATATGAAATATAAAATAAATAAAATTATAATAAAAAATATTATTCTAACTTTAATGGTCATGTGTACTTTGTCTATTTTTAACTTTCATAATTATAAAAATAAAGCTTTGGCTCAAAGTCCTACATTGAGTGGTATAGTCATAAATTTGGAGCCGAGTTACCCAATACCGGGCTCAACTGTAAAGCTTAAAATGGAAACATATCAATTTGATATGGATACCGCTGACATATCTTGGTATTATAATAATAAAAAAATAGATAGTGGCATAGGTAAGAAAACAATAGAAATTAAATATCCAAATTTGGGAGAAACGGCAGATTTGAGGGTGGTCGCCACAATAAACAACACTACTAATTATGTGGCAGGGAAGAAATTAGGAGGCTCTACTATTAATTTAATATATGAGCCAATAAACTCTTATACTCCTATATGGTATAGAGGCTCCGCTGAGGCGGCCGAAGGTGGTAAAGTTAAATTATTTGCTGAGGCTTATTTATATAGTAATGGTAAACGTATAAATAATGATAATTTAATTTATAATTGGACAATAAATGAAGAGCCTATAAACAATATAAGTGGTCTGGGTAAAAGTACTGCGGTGATTGATATTGATCCTATACTTGGTGAAGCTTTTGTACAATTAGTTGTCAAAAGTTTGGACGGTATATACGATAGCAAAACCTCTATTAGAATCACAGCTAATAAGCCTATTTTAAAAGTTTATTATAATAACAATGATACTTTCCCAAAATATTTAAACTACGCCTTGACTATGCTTAGAAATGAAATGACTATAGTGGCCGAGCCCTTCAATTCCTTGATAGAAAGTAGCAGTAATAATTATCTTTGGACGGTCAATGATGTACCTTCTACAAATCAAAACAAGATTTTAACTGTTAGGCGAGGAGAGAAGACTTCTGGTACTGTTAATTTCGGTATAAATTTTGAAAATAAAGATAAACTTTTTCAAAGTGCCGAGTTCAAGGGTATTATAGATTATAAATAAAAATAAACTTTATTATTAACAAATTAACATAAAGTAATTATATTACTGTATAATATAAATAAAAACATGTCTTATAATTTTATATATCAAATAGGCTCAAATAGTGAAATATATAGTACTAATTATGACTCTAAAGAAGAGTGTAATGTTGCCCAGAGTAAGTGGATGTCAGATGAAAAAGTTAAAAATAGTGTATTGTCTATAAAGATTAAATCTTGTGGTGATTATAACGCTGATGATGGTATAATCCCCCCTGTCTACAACATAAATGCTAATGCTGAGCAAATAAAAGCAAATAACAAAGACAATACTGCCTCTCTGGACAAAGGTGTACAAGTACCTCACTACACCCTCCTCGAACCCATCAACGGTGTCAGGAGTATACCTATCACACCCACCTCTTTTGCCGACTATATACAGTCTACATTCAA
>JAYVII010000028.1:0-4679 GCA_043770395.1 bacterium
CGGCTATTGATTCTTTTTAGCTTTTCTTGTATAATGGTATACATCAATTAATTATACAACATTATATGGCAACAAGAAAAGCCGCGGGAACCGCGAAGAACCTGAGAGATTCAAATCCACAGTATTTAGGAGTCAAAAAGTATGACGGTCAGACCGTTATACCAGGTAATATTATAGTAAGACAACGTGGCTCACGCATCATGGCAGGTAAAGGTACAAAGTATGGTACGGACTATACAGTCTATGCAGTAGAGGAGGGCAAAGTAAAATATTCCGAGCGTAAAATGAAACATTTTGACGGATCAATGAAGACAAAGAAAGTAGCGAGTGTGATAATGAAGTAATAACACATAGCAATGTAGTGCTAGCTTTCATAAATAACACAAGGGGACCGCTGCGCGGTCCCCTTGTGTTATAATATAAATATGATAATCAAATTTATATTATTTGTGCTGGCTTTATATTTGACAAAGTATATTCTCCCTATACTGGGTATAGGTGTCACTATATCAGAAGAATATAAAGGTGTGATAATAACCGCTTTGATTTTTTATTTTTGTAATTTTATAGTTACTCCTATATTGAGACTTTTAACTTTCCCTATCACTATCCTAACATTCGGTCTGTCGAGCACCCTCATAGGTATATTAGTATTTTATTTTTCTTTAAAGATCAATCCTTATTTATTATACAGTAGTGTGTGGTCTCTTCTTGCTTTCATAATAATCTTAAATATGATCTGGTGGGTGATAAATAAGCTTAGATAAGAATTGAGATAAGATCTAAACACCATGCTATAATAATCATAGTTCTTTAATATAAAAGAAACAGAAATCATAGCTCTCAATTATACACAAATATATACACAACTTGACAAGGGGGGGGGCTGTTATGTTAACATGACTGAGAACTGTGCAGTAGTACAACCCGTATTATTACACGTAGTTCTTTTGACAATGTAACATAGCTGGAGATCTGTCATCATGAACAAGACTACCATGTCCCTTGCTTTCATCGCTTGCCTGGGGACTACTCAAAGTCAAGCGCTTACTGTCTATTATCAGCCGACGCCATACCCACAGAATATGGCGGACGGTAAGGCAATGCCGCAAGATCTCGACAAGATACACATCATTGATGGTTGGTTGGCAAGTGGTTATCCTGTAGCCAGCACATTTGTGCGCGACGGACAGCTGAAGATGGGCGGTTGGGGAGATTATTACATATTCGGTATCAACTTTGATTTCACCGGTCTTCCTATTGATCCAAACTTCGTCGCTCTGTGGCTTAATAGCTACCAGATACCTGGTGGATCTACACCAATGCAGTATCAATTGTGTATACCTAATAGCAAATGGGACGTAAATACAACTTGGAATACTAGGCCCTCCTTGCTTGGATGTACTGGGCCTTTCGCTGTTCCAACAAATGGTTGGAATGGTTGGGGAATTACTGCTTTTTATCAAAACTGGAGGAATGGTATATGGGGCAGTCATGGTATTTTCTTTCAGCCTATGGCCACACAAAACAATTCAGTGCAATTCAGGAGCTCGCGTTATGCGGACTTCGCCGCTGACCCGACAGCCGACGGCAAACGCCCAATACTGCAATTCGACATCACTCCGAGTATCGAGCTCAAGATGCCGCTGCCAGCAGGGTACAGCTGGCTGGTTACCACAGAGCCAGGTGGTTACGACTGCAAAGGTGCGGCGCCATGGCCTGATGTAGCACATCAAGGCACAAAGTACTTTTCGATAGACTTTTCAACAAAGAACCGTGGTGGTGTCGTCGGTGTTTATGGGAGTTCAAATACCCCAGCTCTAACAGCAGCTTATGGTGTCGTGTACCAAGTCGGTTATGACAACATGAATGGGAACTATATTTTCGTCGATCACGATGGCGACAGGAATCCAAGTACTGGTTTCCAAACCAAGTACTTGCATTTCAAGTCTCCTGCCGCTAGGAAGAATGGCACATTACTGAAAGTCGGCGATGTAATACAGCAAGGAGATCAGCTTGGAATTATCGGTACCACTGGCTTGAGTTTCGGCGTTCACCTTCACTTTGGTGTTTTCTACAAGAACGACGCATCTCCTACAATTCCAGAACTCACGAAGGTCGTCATGGATGGCAGGCTACTGAGAAGCTACCAGACTGAATGCACAGTGAACAGCGGTGGCGTGCCACTCAGCCCGAACCGTTACTATTTCTCAACGAACACACCCACGGGTCTCTAGGTTATTCTGGATATCTGTGGACGTCACACCCGCCAGTCATTATGATGGCGGGTGTTTTACAAACTAAATTAAAAAAATGAAAATCAAAAATAAAATTTTATATATTATTATAATTGTGCTTGTATTTATGCTTTTTCTTATTTGCTATTTAAAAAATAATGCTACAAATACGATAGGAATATCGAAAGATACTATTCCAAAATATTGGAATAGTACTAGCACAGCCTCATTGTTATCCACAACAACAAGTACTGAGTATCGCAATACATATAGAAACATAAAATTTATGATACCAACAGGTTGGAGTATGTTAAAAGATTCCGTAGATGATAATTCATATAAAATTGGCCAATTTCAACTTTTTAATTATGCAATAAACAGCGATAGTAAAGGCCTAGCAAAAGGTCAAAATAAAATAGAAGGGATGATTATTGTCAGTGAGCTTGATGTTGCGTCATCTACAGAAATATTTGATGGAGGTATGACTATTAAGACATACTTTTTACCTTTATCTAAAGAGACTAATACTTATCTTAGTCTTAGTATATATGGTGATGTTACAAATTTCAATATACTTGATATGTTATCAAAACAAATAATGGATAACTATAGGTAGACAGTAATTTTTTAAAAAATACCTGAAACACCATGCTATAATGTAGCCATGACATCAGCGCTCACTTTTAATAATAAAACACAAATATGAACAAAATAAAATATTTCTTACTCGTATCACTAGTTATAGTCATATCATATTTCTCATTTTATAAACATGATAATAAATTATCACAATATCTATTAGGTAACAACACAAGTAACATCACCAGTACAAGTACAGTTTTAGTTAAGGCTACAACATCTCCCGTCATAGAGTATCCTGTTATTACTAAGAATAGTGGTATTATTTTAGGCCAACAAGGTGAATACAAAAATCTAAGCGCTAAAAACAGCAATATAATAATTTCTTTTATTAAAAATATCTATAAAAATGGTAACCCCACCAAAGAACATTTAGATTTAACTTTCTTAAAATATTACGATGATAGGATTGCAATTATTGGAGGGTATAGTATTAAGCCATCAGTGCCGCTTTATATTTATAATATTGGCAACGCCGACTTGTTGTCAGACACAATAAAAAACTTAAACCTTTACAATGGTTACACAGAAAACAAACAATACATGATATCTGCTTACAATGATGGCATTGTATATTACAAAGCAGGTAACTATAACTTAAAACTATTACCCAATTCATCTCTGAAAGCAGGTGAGACCTATGCTAAAACCAATGAAATGGTCAATGAATACGATCTGTCAATATCAACAACTACTCCCGCTATATTAAAGGCTGGTGTATTCAGTGACACAGAGTACGACGGAGACTTTCATAAAAAGTTGAGAGACGTGGAGTATGTGTTGCCATAAAAGACTTATTTTATATATTCCAAGTTAATTTAGTGATATCTTATTTAAGTAGTTCATTCTCCAACTTGCTGGAATGCACTTTGTTTGTTATACTTATTGCATGACTTGTATCATTGCTTTGTTAGACAAAGGGACTCTATGGATGGGTGGTGATTCTGCTATTGCGGCTGGAAGTGAATTGAGAATAAGTAAAATATCTAAAGTTTTTAAACGATCGTATAAAGAAACAGAATACATAATTGGGTGTTCTGGGTCTGCTCGAATACGACAGATTATGGAATACGAGATGGAGCTTCCTCAGGCCATGGCTCCACAACAAGGGAAGGAAGTTCAGATCTTTGTGATACAGAAATTCATACCTCTCCTCAAAGCTGCTCTTGAAAAGAATTCCTTCCTTCAAAAGAAGGAAGGAATAGAACAGATAGAAGATGGCAAGGTTCTACTGGGTCTGAATGGACACATTTTTAGAATTGACAATTTCTTTCATGTATTGGAGTCAGAAGAGAACTTTGAGGCAATAGGAAGTGGAAGTTCAGAAGCATGGGGAGCGATGTACGCAACCAATGGTCAAGAAGCAAAAGCGCGCCTAGAATTGGCACTACAAGCAGCAGAGAGTGCTACTACAAATGTCCAACGACCTTTCACGATTGTTCAGGCAAGAAAATACTTTGAGCAAAGTTAAAGCTTTGCTGACGCACCTTCGGGTGCGTTTTCTTATTTTATTATCAAATATTTTTATCAACAAGTTCCAATATCTTGAAAGTTAGTTTCTTTAAGAAAGAAGCAACAAAAGAAGAGAATACAAAACTCAGAGAGGTGGAGTATGTGTTGCCGTAAATATATAAACAGAGTTAGTAAATAATTTCCTTTTTAAAAAGTTAAATTCATGTTATAATATGCTTTATAATTATTTAAAATATGTCATCAATAAGCCAATTATTCAAAGATTTAGAGGAAAAAGTTCTTAATATAGATAATAAAAGTATAAGCGAAGTTGGCACCGTACTATCCGTT
>JAYVII010000029.1:0-4456 GCA_043770395.1 bacterium
TGATAAATTGAAATTAGTTAATTAATGATAGAACAATTGATAACACGCAGTGTTACCTAGCTAGTAAATTATTTATAATCCGCGCTATTTTGTTGTCAATGATCTATATTACTTAAAGGCACAATTACGCACCTGTAGCCTATTATACCCAATAACACCAAGTTTTGCAATAAGCGCAATCCCCAGAATCAAGTTTGTAATAGGACTATGTATTTATAACAATACAGAAGGCAAAATGTAACGACTCCAACGCTTCTCACCCTTTTTCATTATTAGTCCGTCTATTATCATACTATTGAGCTCACGCTGTACTGTTTTTTCACTTATTCCTTTTAATTCTGCATTATCTATTAATCTGATGCCTGCTAGTATATCTGACATATTGCAACCTTCTACCTTGCTCTGCGTAGCATCTGACGAAGTATTGGCAGTGCCCTGCGTAGCATTTTGCGAAGCATGGGTTGCTCTTTTTATTATATCTAATATAAGAGTCCTTCTATTTAATTTTGTATTATTATTTATATTATGATTCTCAATTTGATTTACTTTTTTATTGTTTATATTTATATTTACTTTGTTTGTATTTTTACTTAGGTAAAGACCATCATTGCTGAAGTCACTGTTATCAGACATACCTGTGTATATGTTATAATCAATGTCCTTTATATTATCAGTCACAGTATAAAAGTCACTGTATTGAAAATCATTTATAAAAGACAATAACTTCTTATAAGTCATTATTAAAAGGTCAGCATTTTTATCAGTCATCATTCTTTCTGACCTTAAGACTTTTATAAAAGACATAGCCTTATATATATTGACCTTTATAGACGACTTTAAATTATTTTCATTATTATTACCAATTCTAGTCTCTATAGATTCATCTCCAACTAATTCTATAGTCTCAGCCATCACTGTCAGAGCAGCTGACCTCAGAGACTGTTTGATACTTTGCTCGTCTGATATATGACTGGTAGCCATATATATAGCGGACAAAATTATTTCCATCTGTGTACTTATATTTTCTAATCTTTGGGACATATGTCTGTAATGTTATATGTCCTATTCTATTCTTTTTTTGATAAAAGTCAAATGGAGTGATGGGATGAGCCCTTCCTATCCCCAACCCTTTCCCAAGGAAAGGGAGTATTCATGCTATAATCTATTAATGGCAAGACAAAAAGTAAATATAGAAAACAATAATAATACTCTGATGGGGGCCTTGTCTATATTTATGTTTATACTGGGTACGTTGTTGCTTATGGGGTCTATGCACAGGGCGGGTATTGGTGGTAATTTCATTTTTAATGGGCTGCGTCAATCTATAGGAGTATTGGCCTATACCTTGCCAATTATTAGTTATGCTTCGGCGTATTATCTCTGGCGTGAAAAGCTCCCCTCTATTAATATCAAAACTGTAGCCAGCTCTGCAGTGTTGGCCGTGTCTGCTTTGGGACTTATACATATAATATATGGTAGTGGTCACTCTGGGGTATTGGGCTATATTATAGCTAATCCACTAGTGGAGCTTTTTGAGAAAGCTTTTTCTGTACTTATACTCAGCGGAGTATTGATATCTACACTTATGTTACTGACTGATCACAAGCCTCGCATATCTGCTCTGCATGAACACCTACACGAAAATATGCCTTTCAAGGACTTTAGGGATAGATTTTCTATATTTAATTTGCTACCCAATTTCTCATTTTTTAACTTTTTAAAAAGAAAAGACAAAGACGCGGGGGAGTACTATATTAACGCAGATGGCGAGTACATAAAAGATGACCAAGAATATATAAGGAGTAATGAAGAAGGATCTGATTATGACAATATAAATTACGAAGAAGCGACCAAGCACTCGACTCGTGGTATACACGATGAATTATTTGAAGGCTTTGAGGAGGAGCTTGTTGAAGGAGAAAATTACGATGATGGCTATGCGAATGACGACCTCAGAGAAAAAGTGCTAGGTGATAAAAGTAATAAGAAAAATAAAAATGCAGCAGTCAATAGTAAAGCTGGTAATATGGTCACCATATCACGCGAAATCTTGGAAGCCGTTTATACTATACCTCCGCTCGATATATTAAATGTGGATTCGGGTAAATCCAGTGCAGGTAACACCAATAGGAAAATGCAATTGATGAAGCAGACTTTGCTCAACTTTAATATACCTGTAGAGATGGATGGGGTCAGTGTGGGCCCTACAGTTACCAGATATAGAGTCAAGCCTGCTCAAGGTGTGAAAGTAAATAAAATACTCACACTCAAAGACGATTTGCAATTGTCACTCGAGGCCTCGTCTATACATATAGAAGCCCCTATACCTGGGCAACCATTCGTGGGTATAGAAATACCAAATGAAAACAAACAGACATTGGGTCTCGGGTCTATGCTGTCGCTGCCACAATTCGAAACTGGAGGCCAATTGATGCTGGCTATTGGGAAAGATATAGTAGGCAAGCCAATATTTGGTGACCTTATCAAAATGCCACATCTGCTAGTGGCTGGTGCTACACGCACAGGTAAATCAATAACTATACAAAATCTTCTCATTTCTTTACTTTATAAAAATAGTCCACATGATTTAAAGTTAATAATATTGGATCCCAAACGTGTGGAGTTCACTGCTTACAAAGGATTGCCTCATCTATACGCTCCTATAGTTGTCGACCCCAAAGGTGCTATCAAGGCACTGAATTGGCTGGTGCAAGAAATGGAAAGACGTTATGAAATACTTGCTGAATTCGGTGTGCCAAATCTGGAAGATTATAATAATAAAATATTTTATCCTGAAATAAAGGCGGCACTAAAGAAACAAAAGGGAGATGACATAGAAAATGTGCCACCCAAATTACCTTGGATAGTGACGGTGTTTGATGAATTCAATGACTTTATGCTCAGCCATTCTAAAGAAATCACTCCATTGATTACTTCACTGACTCAAAAGGGTCGTGCTGCTGGTGTGCATTTAATATTGGCTACGCAGCGTCCTGATGTGAAAGTCATTACTGGGACTATCAAAGCCAATATACCAGCTCGCATAGCTCTCAAAACTACTAGCGGTATGGACTCCCGTACAATTCTGGACATGGGTGGTGCTGAAGATCTGCTAGGTAATGGTGACATGCTTTATATGGATCCACTGTCATCGCGTATTGCTCGTATACAGGCGCCATTTGTCAGTACCGAAGAAATACAAGCTGTCATAAAATATATCAAGTCCGCCGAGCATGACTTTATACCTGATCATATAGACCTCAGTAAGGTCAATATATCAAATAGTGGCAATGAAAGCGTCGGTGAATATACTAATCCATTAGATAATAATAGTGCCGAGCCCATAGATAATAATGACTATATGAGTGCCAAAGATTATGTAATTGCTACAGGCAAAGCTTCTGCCTCATCATTACAAACTGCTTTTTCTTGGGGCTTCCCCAAGGCTAATAAAATGATGATGTTGCTCGAACGTCATGGTGTAGTCGGACCATCACAAAATGGAGCTAGGGGCCGCGAGGTACTGATCAAGCCAAATGATATAAACAGAGGCGAATTATAAAGTATAAAATGAGAAATTATAATAGCATCAAATTAAGACCAGTGCTTATACTAGGATTATTAATAGTATTTATTTTTGTCTTATTGTTAATAGCTCTGAAGGCCAGCTATCCATATATGATAGGTCCTCGTATACTATCTTATGAATACGAAGAAAAGAATGGTCTATATAATATAAAAGGTACTAGCACTAGGGTTAAAATACTAAAAATACAAGGTCGTGAGGTGCCAATAAATGCTAGTGGTGCCTTTGATACACAGATAATGAAGCTCGAGCCATATACTACGCTCATAATAGAGGCTAAGGATAGATTTGACCATAGCTTAATATTGAAAAAAGATATATAATGTATAGATAAGAAAAAATATATGGTAAAAAAAGCAGTAAAACCTAAAAAGGAAATAGAAAGTGGGAGAGATAAAAAAACAAGCGATCAAATTTTAAAATCAATACAAAGTAAATTTGGAGAGGGTGCTATTATGAAATTAGGGGATGCTCCTCGAGTGGATGTACAAGTAGTGCCTACCGGATCATTGGGTCTGGACGCTGCACTTGGAGTAGGAGGACTGCCTCGTGGACGTATAGTAGAGATATATGGGCCAGAGAGCTCAGGTAAAACTACTTTGACATTACATGTAATAGCCGAAGCCCAAAAGCAAGGTGGTGTATGTGCCTTCATCGATGCTGAACATTCTATGGATCCAGAATATGCCAAGAAATTAGGAGTCAATATTAATGAATTACTTATAAGCCAGCCAGATAATGGTGAGCAAGCATTAGAAATAACAGAGGCATTAGTAAGGTCTGGTCAAATAGATGTACTCATAATAGACTCCGTGGCCGCTCTCACACCACGCGACGAAATAGAAGGCGACATGGGGGCACAGCATGTAG
>JAYVII010000030.1:0-4299 GCA_043770395.1 bacterium
GAAAGTGGATATTTTAATCCTGATAATTTACCAAAAACAAATATTAAATTAGACGAGGACGGTAATGAAGAGACATATACTATCGTTATGCCACCACCAAACTCCAATGCATCACTTCACGCTGGTCACGCATTATTCGTTACAGTAGAAGATATACTTATTCGTTATAATAGAATGAATGGCAAGAAAGCTCTCTGGCTTCCCGGCTCTGACCACGGCGGTTTTGAAACACAAGTAGTGTACGAAAAGAAGCTAGAAAAAGAAGGTCGCTCACGTTTTGATATGAATGGGGATGACCTATACAAAGAAATACTTGAGTTCAGTCTCTCAAACAAAAGCTTCATGGAGGCACAACTTCGTCAACTGGGAGCTAGTTGCGATTGGTCAAGATCACTATTCACTCTTGATAGCAGTGTTGTTACACTCGTCAATAATACTTTCAAAAAACTTGATACCGATGGGCTACTTTATAGAGGGAGAAGAATTGTGAATTGGTGCCCAAAACATCAGACTTCCCTCTCTAATCTAGAGACATTACATCAGACTAGAAAAGATCCATTTTACTATTTTAAATATGGACCGTTCACAATAGGTACAGTACGTCCTGAGACTAAATTTGGTGACAAATATGTAGTCATGCATCCAGATGACGAGCGTTATAAAGAATACACCCATGGACAGAAAATTACTGTAGAGTGGATCAATGGTTCGATAGAAGCGACCATAATCAAAGACGTCGCCAGCGACCCTGAATTCGGATCTGGAGTGATGACCATTACTCCCTGGCACTCTGGAGTGGATTTTGAGATAGCCAAAAAATACAATTTGGATATGGAACAAATAATAGATGAGCGTGGTAAATTACTTCCTATTGCAAATGAATTTACTGGTATGAATATAAAAGATGCTAGAGCTAAAATAGTAGAAAAGTTAGAAGCTAAAGGCCTCCTCGTAAAAGTTGATAACGAGTACTCTCATGAAGTCTCAGTATGCTATAAATGTGAACGTGAAATAGAGCCACAAGTTAAAGCTCAGTGGTTTGTAAATATGAAGCCTCTCGCAGAAAAAGCTCTCTCATCACTTGATAACGGAGAAGTGAGGATACTTACAGATCAACATGACAAAGTTTTTCGTCACTGGATGAGTACTATACAAGACTGGAATATTTCGAGGCAAATAGTCTGGGGTATACCAATACCAGCAAAAATATGTGACTCCTGTGACAAAGGATTTGTTGATATAGAAAATCTAAAAACAAATTGTGAAAGCTGTGGAAATATTCTCAGAAAAGATACTGACACGTTTGACACTTGGTTCTCTTCTGGACAGTGGCCGCTTGCAACACTTGGATATCCAAATAGCACCGACTTTAAAACATTTTACCCTACACAGGTTATGGAGACAGCCGCAGACATTCTATTCTTCTGGGTAGCGCGTATGATAATGTTTGGAATATATCTTACAGGTAAAGCTCCGCTTAGGGATATATATCTGCATGGACTAGTTCGTGATGCAAAAGGCATAAAGATGAGCAAGAGCAAAGGTAATGTCATATCACCACTTGAGATATCAGAAATATACGGCACAGATGCCCTGCGTATGGGGCTTATTGTTAACAACGCTCCAGGAGTGGATATGAATCTGGATCCCAAAAAGGTAGAAGCCTATAAAAAGTTCGCTAATAAAATCTGGAATGCTACACGATTTGTACTTACAAAAATTAGTAATGACGACCCAAATGCTTTTGATATAGACGAGACAAACCTTGAAAAATTTATTAAAAATCTAAAAGATATAAAGCTAAATACAGAAGATCAAAAAATATATAATGAATGGCTAGAAATTAAAAAAGATATTAGTAAAGATATAGAAGAATATAGATTGCATATTGCTAGTGAGAAGCTGTACAATTACTTTTGGAAAACTTTCTGTGACGTAATTATAGAGGATAAAAAGCATATAATACAAGGCAATTCAGACCTCTCCCGTCTAGAGACATCTAATATGTCTCTAGACTTCTCCGAAGGAGAGGGAGCCACTCAAGGAATTTCTCCCCTTCCCTTGGGGAAGGGGCCGGGGGATGGGATGAGTGCCAAAGCCCTACTACTAATTTTATTAAAAGAAAATATAAAAGCTCTTCATCCCTTCATGCCGTTTATTACAGAGGAGATCTGGGCTCTTGTGCGGTCTGACAACGACGCTGAATTGCTTATGATTGAGCGTTGGTAGTGTTGTGTATAACTATTTACAAAGATTGAAAATATATATTATAATTAAAGTATAAATAATAATTAAAATAATATGCTTAAAGATAGTAAAAAGTCATTTTTTGAAAGGCTAACAGGTAACATAGTAGAAGACGATGACGATATGATGGATATGGAAACCTTCGAAATGGAAGAAGATGAGCTAGAATTACCGACCAAAAAAGCTCCAAATGGTAAATCCAGAGTGAGTGGTCGCAATCTTAAAGATGAATTACCTGTGAGACATAGTAGAAATGATGAGAGTTCTATATCTATAGAAGAAGACGAAAATAGTGGTGAATTATCAGTGGATCTTTATCAGACAGACAAAGAAATTATAATTGAAGCCATGGTAGCAGGGGTCAAGCCTCAAGATTTACATATATCTATTACTCGCGACATGGTAACTGTGCGAGGTAGAAGAGAAGCTAACAACACAGTGATTGATGATGATTACTTTTATCGTGAACTATTTTGGGGGTCATTTACTCGTACCATCATGCTACCTCACGAAGTAGAAATAGAAAGTGCCGAAGCAGTTGAGAAACATGGACTACTTATAATCAGAATGCCAAAGATTGACAAGGCAAGGCAATCTAAATTGACAGTAAAGTCAATTTAGATACCATCTCGGAAAGATATACTGAACGACAGTAAAGTCAATTTAAACTACAAATTATTCCAACTGCTACTATCATAGTTATTGTCAGTGTTTATTTGCCATACCTTGTTGTCATCTACAGGGCGCAATATGCCTCCAAAAATATTTTTACCATTTTCATTTTGCTCTTTTATATATTTTTGCAAAGCTACTGCTTTATTTTTAGTGTCCTCACTTGTGGCTGTCTGTCCTGACTTTGTATCAAAAATACCAACTCGACTATCACTATACATAACTATAAAATCTGGATAAAATGTTGATTTAGTCCCAGTTGTTTCAACTTTTATGCCAAAATATTTTTCATTTTTAGAGTCTCCATTTTTGTACCACCATACTATATTTTTATTTATCTCTAAATAATTTTCAATAAAACCTATTTCTGTTTTCCATTTTTCAATCACATATACTGGAGACATTACGCATTTTGAGTAATCTTTTAACGCGGAATCTTTCTGGTACAAATCATCTTTGGATACATTCCAATAAGTGTTTAATTTAAAAGACTTTTGAACTTTTTCTCTATTTTTAAAATATTCTTTTATTGAATTATTTAAAATAATACTAAAAAAACTTTGATTATTTAGGACTAATTTCTGTACATCTTTTTTATTTTCTAAGCCTAAATAATTTTCAAAAAATAAATACATAGACTGTTTCAGATTTTCTACAGATTTGGCAGCATTAAAATCTTCGCAACTATCTTTTAAAAACTTTTCAAATTTTTTATTTACTTCATCATCACTTTTTTTAATCTTATCTTTTTTATCTGCTTTTAAATTCTGCACTTCGTCTATTTTTACAATTGATTTATTTATTAAAATCTTATCAAAATAATCATTTGTGTCAAAACTAAAAAATGACCCATCTGTTGATTTTTGACTTTTTAATTTATTTAAATTCTTTTCTTTTTCTAATATATTTAAATCTCCACCCAACTTCTCCATAAAACTATCATAAAAATACCTTCGATACTCTAAAAGTAGATTATTAAAATCACCACGTATCAAATAGTTAGACTCTAAATCTATATTTTCATAACTTTCTATCCTAGTTGCTTCTTTTGTTTTAAGATAGTCTATACATTCCTGATTTATATTTATCTCTTCAAGGTTTACATAAACATAAGCAGTATTCAATTCTTCTATGTCATAATGCTTAACTTCTGGCATTCTCATTATTCGGCCTACAGTCTGTATTTCAAAAGTTTCGCTTTTAACTTCTCTAAACTTTACAAGTATATGAGCACGTGGGCAATCCCAACCTTTTGCAATAGCAAGTTTGAATATTAGAAACTCAACTTCATTGTCCAACTCAGTTATCTTTTCTAGATTTTCTTTGTTTGTACCATTTAGCCATTTTGCCAGCTTTTTGTTCTTGTAATCCATACCTTTT
>JAYVII010000031.1:0-4264 GCA_043770395.1 bacterium
TTCTATTACGGCTGGCAATCCATTTGGATGTGCTCCTTTAGTATAGCCAATAGAGGTGGCTGCACCAGGAGCGGGGACCCATGCTGGCAAATTACTTGAAGGAGGCGCAACTACAGCACTTCCCAACCCTCCATTATCTCTTGATATACCATTCATTGGTCCTACATAACTGGTGGAGGCGACAATACCATTGATATATACCTTTTTAGTTCTTGGATTTGGTGAGCGACCACCATAATATAAATTACCAACGAGTGTAGCAAAGCCCATATAATTATTTGGATTTACATTTGTGATGGGTCTCCGTGCTCCAGAATTAAAACCAAAAGGTCCCCCTGCTGCTATCTGCGTAGCCCAGTCCATAATAGGATTATTTCTTGAGGCGAAGGTAGGAGAAGTACTGGCTAATATACCATCAACATAAAATTCTAGAAATCCATCAGCCAAGAATCCACTTTCGCGATAATCAATTCCACGTGGTGGTTGTGTATATGGAGCAAGTGTATTAAGTTTCCATTTAAGTTCTAAGCAATACCATTTACCTGGATACATAAAACCTATACCACCATTTTTTGTAGAACTTGACTCCCAACTATTATCCCAATTTCTAACAAATGTTTGGGAAGGAATCGAATGATTGTTTGGATAAAAATCATACATTTCCATACCCCAGGTTGCTCCACCAATAGCTGGTCCAGGTAAATCTTGCTTGAAAAACCCCTGTTGAAACATGCATCTTCCTTGATACCCAAGTGTGCCCGACGAAGCTCCATATCCCCCACCAACATCTTGATATGTAAAGCTATCATCCGGAGTGCCGTCTGGGCGTTGGCGGGTTGGATATGTATAATGAGCTGCGACGGTTTTGCCTGTCACCTGTTGTGCACCGCCAAAAAACTTACCAGTGAAATCTGTCGCTCTCCACGGCTGGGTAAGTGGGTTTGCGCCATATTGTTCAGGGAATTTACCCACCTCAGAGTACGGAGCATTGAAATGTATTTTAAAATCACTTTCATTTGCTTCCCAACCAGATCCTAGCAATACATAATATCTCATATATATTTCATTGACTTGACCTATACGAGCACGATCAAAATAAAGATCTACATTTGAGCCGATTTCTCCTGAATCATACCAAGCGCCACCATTGGCAATGTTTCTCCCGGGCATAGTGAGCTCTATAGCTCCAAGTCCAGTGTCGAGCGGAATAAAGCCATTTAAAAGAGCCTGACTATCGTCACTACGCACAACTCTAAATAATTCTGGCTGAGTATACCCTACCCACTTACCAAAGTTTTTATTAGGATACAAATTATTAAGTTGTGATGGTGATGGCATAGTAACTGTCACCAGATGCCCCACACCAGGAGTACCCCATAATGTGGGGTCAAATTTGTCCTCACCTCGTGACTGTGGTGGTATACCACCAGTAATATACGGATCACTATAAGACCCACTATTAACAGTATCTAATACATCCGTTATGACAGTACTATCTGTAACGAGTTGGCTCACAATTACATTTGGATGTGCAGAAATTCCAGAATCTTTGTTATAAGATTGAGCTATACCCGCCATTTGAGCAAGTGACGGTATTATCGGAGCGCAGACATATACGTTGATACGAGGGCTTCCAGAAGATATGCCGGCACTCGATAGATTCATTGTCGCATTAGATATAGTCTTGCCAGTGAGTGTGGGCCTAAAAAATTCAAGTACTGTACTGGCTCCAGCATCAGCACTGATAATATCATTCATGGCATCTGTATACGCGGTACTACTTCTTAGGGTAGAAATTACCCAATTATTTAATGTCTCGGAAGATCCATCTGTATAATTAATAGTTAAGGTTGATTTTGTAGATGTACTACTACATGGCCCCACAAGCCCTATTCTCCCTGTACCAGTAACACGAAAAACAAAAGCACACCAGCGATTATTGGTATATACATATTGCATAGCAGTAGTTATATCAACAGTAACTATACCAGCAGGTGTCCCATTAGCAAGTAAAGCACTCTGTGCAAAAGGTGTAGTCCCTTGTGGTATTCCATTCGCATCAATCCAATCTCCAACACCGTAATTTTTCCATGGCCATTTAGATGTAGAACAAAGCATAAGTCTCGTAGGTCCCACATTAAAAGCACCAGCAGATTGCCCGTCAAAATAAAATCTTGTTCCAGTATCAATACTTTGCCCTAAACTATTCGTATAGATAAATGGTATAGATTTGACGTGAGCTCTCTGAAAAAGAAGAGATTGCTGAAAGCGATATTTATTATTGGTAGGGAAAACGAGAGGTACAGCTATACCGTTATTTGTTATTATCCCTGCTAGTCTATTTATGGGTATCATAGTATATATACTATATTCTATTAATAGACTAAATACAATTGGGTTATCAACTAACTACTTATTATTTATTCGAAATACCTCGACGCTCTGCGTCGAGGTATTTCATTGGCTAACAGTTGATAACATACTTGCTTAGTATATTGTAAATAGTATAATGATATGTATATGATATATAAACACTATGAAAGAAAAGAGCATATCGTAGCATTTGCTCTGGTCTTGATTATTGGCTTTTACGCTTTTACAGAAATAAAAGCTGCTACCATTATAAATGACAATATACAGTCTGGGGGTAATATGTCTTTGACTGGGGCCGCTAGTTCTATTATATTTGGTAACGGCTGGAAATTTGCAGGGTCGTCCACTCAACAAGTGACAGTCTCTGATACGGCCAATAATACAGTTATTATATTTGATGAGAATTAGCACATCTCAACTTATATGCATTTTAAAAAAGAATTATTAACTATATTGAAATACATATATCGCTGTGTAGGTATTTCTGTTGTCATAATAATAGCTATTTGCACTCTAGGACCAAAACCTACATATATAGGTAATCACACTTTAAATTTACCCTCAATTAATTCTGAAAATTCATATGTAGGAGTACTCTTTGCAAAAGCAAAGAAAGATTTGTTACCAGAACATATAGAGTTGATTACATTGGATCCCATCAGTGCTCTATTTGTAAAATTAAAAATAGCCATATTAATAAGTTTATGTTTTGTTTTACCTTATTTCTTATATTTATTACTTAGATATATCACACCTGCATTATTCTTTAAAGAAAAAATACTCATTTATATTACAATACTATCTTCTATGATTTTATTTTATGCTGGGGCTTTATTTGCTTATACTTATATATTGTCTTCTATGTTTAACACTTTACTCTCATTCCATAATGATTTAGGAATACATCAATACTTATCAGTGGATGAATTTGTAAATTGGTCACTATCTACACTTTTTGTAACAGGTACGATGTTCTTGTCCCCTATACTTATGTATGCTTTGGCTGGATTAAATATAATACCTTATAATTTTTGGCTTAGGTATTGGAGGGAATCTCTTGTTATATTCATAATATTTGCTTCTATAATTACTCCAGATGTGAGCGGTCTATCTGTATTTATAATGATGATACCAATGACATTTTTATATTTACTTGGTTCAAGTTTGGCATACTCTTGTAAAATAAAGTAATAAAGTAATTCTGTGTATAAGTAAAAATTGACTTATACGAACGCGTGTTATACTTAATTATGTAATTAAATAAATATATATGCTAGGACTAGGAATGAATGAGTTAATAATAATAGGAATTTTTATAATAGTGCTTTTCTATGGGTCAGATAAAATATTAGACATAGCAAAGTCTGCTGGTAAAATAACAGGAGAATATAAAAAAGGCAAACTGGCTGCTGAGAAAGAATTTAAAAAAGCCAAAAACGATTTGGACTTAAATTAAACAAAGCTCGTAATAAAAATATGACAAAAAAAGTAATGTATGACATAAAGGTAATAGACAAAAAACTTCCCGGCGTAGATCTTGCTAATCTTTTACCAGAAAATATAGAGAGGCGTAAATTTTTTAAATATGCGGCCATTAGTGGAGTTTCTGCCTTTTCATTTTATTTAATTAATAAGTTAAATAATATAAAAGGCATATCATTGGAGGGCGGGGACGCCACTACAAATAATGGCATCAGAAAGTCAAAAATAAATTCTTTAGCTTTTACCGAAAGCAAAAAGGATATGGTATTTTATGATAAAGATGGGAATGAATTATTAATATTTGAAAAGTAATTATATAATATATGGCATTAAGAGTATCAAAAAATAGAATAGCGCTTGAGAATATGCCACTACACCTGGCTAGATCTGCAAATATAGTCTCTGCATC
>JAYVII010000032.1:0-12472 GCA_043770395.1 bacterium
TTTAAAAGTTTTAAATAAGATGTTGATACTTCGTAATGAAATATCTGATATATTGGGCTATGATAATTATGTAAATTATAAAGTAGAGGACAGGATGGCTCATAATTTAAATAATGTACAAGACCTTTTAAATAAAGTTAAATTAAATATTAAAGACAAAGTAAAAACTGATACAAAGTCGCTCAAAGATCATGCAAAGAGTTTGGATATTAAAGAATTTAAATATTATGATCAAGCCTATGTGAATACTTCGTTAGAAGAGAAGACCCATAATATAGACAAAGAGTCTTTGCGTCCATATTTCGAGACTGATAGAGTAATTAAATATATGCTTGACCTTTTTGGTGATTTGTTTGCTTTTAAATATGAAGAAATCAATGCTAAAGATATAGATTTTAAACTTTGGTATACAAATGTAAAAATATACAAAATATTAAATGATAGCAAGAGATACAGTCTTGTAAATAAAAATAAGAATCAACAAGAATCAACAGGAAACAAAGCAAAATCTAAAAAGGTAGATGAGTTGATATCTTATTTGATACTGGATCTCTATCCACGTCCTGGCAAATATGGTCATGCGGCTGCATTTAATACCGTAGAACATGGCGATAAAGTCATTGCTCTCGTTTGTAACTTTCCCAGTCCAAGGGAAGGGGTTTCGCTCCTTTCTCTAGACGAGGTGGAGACACTATATCATGAATTCGGACACGCTACACATTTCATGTTGGCTGATACGGAGTATTCAGAACACAATGGCTTCCATGTGGCTTGGGACTTTGTCGAGACTCCATCGCAAATGCTAGAGGAGTGGGTATATAATGAGGCAGAACTCAAAAAATTAGGAAGGCATTATCAAACAGGAGAATCTTTATCAGAAGAGACAATTAAAAATATATTAAACTCACGTAAATATATGTCAGGATATGGATGGATGAGACAAATTACCATGAGTCAATTTGATATAGATATACACTTAAACAAACACAAGAAAGTTTCATTACAAAAAAATGAGAAAAAAGAAAAAGATAATAAAATAAAGAAAAAAATAAAAGAGGAAGTTGACGGTATGAAAGTAGAGAAGTATTATCAAAATATGCTAAAGAAAAATATAGGTCTTGATATAAATGAAAAAAGTCTCTTCCCTGCTTCATTTGGGCATCTGGACGGTTATGATGCGGGGTATTACTCTTATCTTTGGGCCAAGGTCTATGCGCTTGATTTCTATTCTATTTTTGAAAAAGCAAAGAAAAATAAAGAAAAAAGTTTAACAAAAAATAAAGACAATAAAAGTTTGTTAGAAAGTATAAATGATGTGGGGTTGAGATATAGGAAGGAAGTATTGGGTGCAGGGTCGAGCAGAGATGAATTGATAACAGCTAAGAAATTCCTCGGCCGTCCCATGAAAGATAAAGCTTTTGTAAAGAGTTTGTAAAAATTTATGAATACAAACCTAAATTCTTTAAACAATAACTTTGCTATTACTGGCCACAGTGGTTACACTATTATACTTTTTTATAAATATGTTGGCATCACGGATGCTGTCGCACTTATGGATAGGGAGAGGGCAGTGTGTGAACTGCTGGAGCTTACAGGACGGATCATAATAGCTGAGGAGGGTATAAATGCTACGCTAGAGGGTACAAATAAAAATATTGAAAAGTATATTACTCATATTAAAAAAGATCCCAGATTCAAAGATCTTAATATCAAACTCAGCGAGGGGATACAAAGAGACATTACTGATGTTGAAAAAATTGAAGTTGGAAATAGTGTGGGAGCATTCCCCAGACTGTCTGTTAAAGTCAAAAAAGAGATAGTCGCCACTGGACTGCCTGCTTATATCAGACCAGAAATCAATCGTGCCCCATATATACAGCCTTATGAATTAAAAAGAAAATATATAGAAGGGGGAGATTTCGTAGTGGTGGATATGCGTAATGATTATGAATTAGCTGCTGGAACATTTGAAAAAACAGTAAACATTAAATTAGAAAATAGTCGCGATCTGATCAAGACCACAGAAGAATTAAAAAAGAAAATACATTTAAACACCGAAATCATTACTGCATGCACTGGAGGGGTAAGGTGTGAGAAGATGGCTACATATTTGATTGATCAAGGCTTTACCAATGTCAAGCAATTACATAATGGTATACATGCCTATATGGAGAAATATCCTGGAGAGGATTTTAAAGGCTCTCTTTATACTTTTGATAATAGAAAAGTTATGAATTGGGGAGGAGAAAATAGAGAAATAATTGGTAAATGTAAATTCTGTGCCACACTATCAGAAAGGTATGAAAATTGTGACAATAAGCTTTGCCACAAGCATTATATTGTCTGTGATGAATGTGTCGCTTTATACGGCCTGCATTGCGGAGGATGCTAAAGAGTGCTATACTTTATTTTAATTACAGGCTGTCTTACAGTGGTAGTATACATCCATGGGGTGGATGCGACGGCGGTTCGATTCCGCCCTGCCTGACAAAATTTATTAATAAAAATTCCAAGTATGCTAGAGTTGACTAATATTAAATTATATAGTAAGATATATAATAATAACTACAATTAATTATATATGCCAGGAGTAACACTTACATTCAAGCCCAAGAGCGTATCAAAAAAGCTTTTGAATAAATTGAACCCTCGTACACGCGAGGTAATTATTAACCGTTATGGATTAGAAGCAGAAAATAAGATGACATTGGAAGCTATAGGTAAAGGTTATGGTATTACTCGTGAGCGTGTCAGACAAATTGAAAATTTTGCTTTGCAAAGTATTAGAAAAGGTGAAGAATATCAAAATCATAATGAAGTATTTCAAGAGTTGTCTGATATAGTCAAATCTCTAGGTGCTGTAGTTTCAGAAGATATGCTGCTCAATCACATATCACAAGACAAGGTTATGCATAATCACCTTAACTTTTTCTTTGCTTTATCTAATAAATTTAAAAAATACAAAGAGACAGACAAACACCATGCTCGTATATCTGTGGATGACGATATACATAATCATGTACACGAAGTACTTTCTACATTGGAAGACAGTATAAGCAAAGAAGAGCTTGTAAGTGAAGAAGAGATAATTTCTAGATTTATTAATAATGCTACGCACTTAGCTGTTGAGTACAAAGAAGATAGAGGGACAATAATGAGATATTTAAGACTAGCTAAATCATTAGACAAAAATCAGCTAAATGAGTGGGGACATACTAGTTCTAGCCAGGTTAAAGTAAGAGGTATAAAGGATTTTGCTTATCTTATATTACGTAAAGCTGGTAAGCCTATGCATTTCCGTGAAGTGGCTCATACCATCAATACTACTTTTAATAAAAAGGCTCATGTGGCTACTTGTCATAATGAATTGATCAAAGATAGTCGCTTTGTACTTGTTGGTCGTGGTATGTATGGATTGGCAGAGTGGGGTCGTGCTGGTGGAGTGGTGCGTGATGTAATTAACAAAGTCTTGACTGAGGCAGGTGAGTCGCTTAATCGTGAAGAAATAGTAAAGAGAGTTATGGCTATGCGTGATGTAAAGGCTAATACTGTAATTGTAAATTTACAAAATCCAAAATATTTTGAAAAGGTATCTGGTAATAAATATATAATAAAGTAAATTTGTTTGTGTTATAATATATTCATGTTTCAATACTTTATAGATATAGCAATTTTTGTAGCGTCTTTGCTTATGCTTGCATATGTGTACGCATTAGCTTGGAGATTTTGGCTTATGGCTGTACAGGCGGAGTTTAATAGTAATTTAAAATGGATAATGTTGGAGGTCAGACTACCTAGAGTAATAGACAAGTCCCCGCAAGCCTTTGAAATAGCCGCCGGGGCCTTCCTTCAGAGTGGAGGCATAGCTAATAGATTTAATGTCTTTTGGAAAGGCAATATGCCTATATATCATACCTTAGAAATAGTTTCATTAGAAGGCGAAATACATTTTTATATACGTATACAGTCAAAATTTAAAGCCTTGGTTATGAATAATATATATAGTCAATATCCTACAGTAGAGATATCAGAAGTAGAAGACTATATGGAAAAGTTCAAAATGACACACTTGACCCCTACTAGTAAATTTAATATTTGGGGTATAAATTATGGCTTGGGAAAAGATATAAAATTAGGAGAAGAAGAGGCCAAACCAATAGCTTTGAAAATGTTTGACTATCTTTGGAAAGCTATACAATATATAACTTATGGAATTTTTGTAGCTATATATGATGCCATACATAATATGTTTGTAGAGCATGAGCATGGCCATGAGGCAGAAAAGCCTAAAAAAGTTGAAGTAAAATTAGAGGCCAGCTATTTACCTATCAAGACATACATAGATTATGGTATGGACAAAGACCCCAAGGAAATATTTAAACATGACCCCCTCACTCCGGTGCTAGAATGGCTTGGATCACTTGGCAAAGGCCAATATGGCATATACCAGATTTGTATATCAGATGAAGGTAACTTTAAAAGCAAAGGTCATGGTTTGGCCCAAGGTGGTAGCGGTAAATGGCCCGCCTGGTATGAAAATAAAATTACTGGGGACCTTATAAATTTAAAAACTGCTGCCAAATTACGCCTGGACCAATTAAGAATAATTCCGATTAAAGTTAAAAATAAAAAAGGAGACATAGTTTATGATAATTACGGCAACAAAGTTACTAGGATGGAGGACACAGGAGAGAAGGACGCAGAAGGCAAGCCAAGACCTAAAAAAGTAGACGTTACATACGGTAGCGATGTAATGGTCGGTGGTGAAAGAGTCAAAGAAAATGAATTGAATATGGAAGAGAAGAATGAAATAGAGCTTATCAATAGGAAAATATCCAAACCAACATTCCTCGCCACTGTCAGATCAGCCTTTATAGTGCTAGATGGCAACGATGATGGCGGAGCTAGTGTACAGAGCACTTTATCAATGTTAAAGCAATTTGGTAGGGCTGATTTTGAATATAGTTTGGGTGGTGGTCCAGCTACTGCAGGTACTTATGAGTACGGCTGGGAAAACAGCTTTAAGAAAAAAGGTCCGTGGCGTGATGAAGAATTTTTTGAAAGTTTGATAGAAAGAGAATGTTTCTTTGTGCATGCAGAATTTGACAAGACCAAAGATACTTTTTGGGATGTAAGTTTTTGGAATAGTACTTTAGGTCGGAAGAAAGTTTGGCGTATGATATATGATGCGATATTCCATCCTTTTGATCATAACAAGGCCAGTAATGTATTTGTAATCAATACTGAAGAATTGGCCAGTCTCTATCATTTCCCTGGTGAAGTGGCGGCTACACCAGGACTCAAGCGTATTGACAGTGTCAAAGGTAATGCGCCTAATAATTTACCCAGATAATACTGAATTATACAAGCATTATTATCCATGTTGCTATTTATTGTGTTATAATAATATTTATGTTTAGTAAAGTATTTTATAAATTGTCGGTAATAGTTGTTTTGCTAATTGGTTTTGTATATATTTATAATGCTAGTATGGCGCCTGATTATAAAGGTTCGTTTCCAATCAAAGTTATTATAAATGACGGAGATGCTCTACCTCAAGTCGCTGATAAATTATATGCAAACAATATAATAAAAAGCACAGAATTGTTTCGTGTAATTATGGGTGCTGTGAATTTAGCTACTGATATTAGAGCTGGCGTATATATATTTGATAACAATATTACATTGTGGTCTGTAATAGAAAAGTTTGCCAGTCGTCGTCCAGATAAAGCAGTTATGTCGGTCACTATACCAGAAGGATTTAACAATGAAGAAATATTTGAAAGAATTATTTTTTATTTACCACATTTAAATAGAGAGAAGTTTTTAAAATTAGCAGAAGACAAACAAGGTATGCTTTTCCCGGATACGTACTTTTTACAAAGCTCTATGAGTGAAGAGTCCATAATTAAATTAATGCATGACGAGTTTCTAGACAAAACTGCTTTCTTAAAAATAAATGACACAGATTTAAACAGCAAAGGAATTACAGGAGACAATAAAAAGAATTTAGAAAATAATAATGAAAATAAAAAACTCAAAGACACATTGATAATGGCTAGTATATTGGAAGGTGAATCAAAGGATACAGGAGAAGAGATGAAAACTATAGCAGGTATATTGTATAAAAGAATGCAGCAAGGTATTAAATTACAAGTAGATGTAGCTAGAGAAACTT
Source organism: bacterium (assembly GCA_043770395.1). Classification (GTDB taxonomy): domain Bacteria; phylum Patescibacteriota; class Minisyncoccia; order Phycocordibacterales; family UBA5272; genus JAMIGE01. Next base: position 6,179 of record JAYVII010000032.1, read on the forward strand.
ATAAAATAAATGGCTTACCTAAATCTCCAATTAATAATCCAGGATTAGCTTCTATAGAAGCAGCTATGCATCCTATTGATAGTCCTTATTTATATTATTTACATAGCGATGATGGGCGTATACACTATGCCAAGACTTATAGAGACCATTTATTAAATATCAAGAAGTATTTAAAGTAATTTTTTTAATTAAATAATATACTTTAATTAATTATTAAACTTGTAATATTTTTGGTGAAAAAAGTAAAATCTGTTATAATTACATTTATCAAATAAAAATACATGAAAGATACACTGCTGGCCTTTATAGATACAGAGACAACAGGGCTAAATCCTGATATACACGAGATAATAGAGTTGGCTCTGATAATTTGTAAACAAGTATCTGTACCTGGTAGAGGACCCAAAATTGAAATAATCAAAGAATATGAGTGGAAAATAAAACCAACTCGCATAGATTTGGCCCAAGAAGATGCCTTGCGTATAAATGGTTACAATGAAGCTGACTGGATGTTTGCTTATGATTTGCGCCCAGTGATGGAAGAATTTGCCAAGGCTACTCAGTCTTGTACTTTTGTATCACACAATTTAGCTTTTGATTATCCTTTTGTAATGAATGCTTTTAAAAAAGCTGATGTAGATAGCAAAATGCATTATGCTAAAATTGATACCATCTCGGTAGCCTTTGCTAGACTTTATGATGTGACACAGGCCACGGCCTTCTCTTTGCGAGCTCTTTGCGAGCTCTTTAAAATACAAAATAGTAAAGCCCATACCGCTCTAGCCGATACGCGTGCTCTGTTAGCAGTCTATAAAAAAATGATGAATGCATGAAAAAAAATATTTATATAGGAATGAGTGGTGGAGTGGACTCTAGCGTAAGTGCTCTCCTTTTAAAGCAGCAAGGCTATAATGTGACAGGAGTATTTATCAAAACTTGGCAACCTGATTATATAGAATGTACATGGAAAAATGACAGGTTGGACGCTATACGTATCGCAGCACAGTTGGATATTTCATTTATAACTCTTGATCTAGAAAAGGAGTACAAAGAAGGTGTCGTGGACTATATGATAAATGAATATATGGCAGGTTACACACCCAATCCAGACATTATGTGTAATCGCGAAATTAAATTTGGGGCTTTTTATAAATATGTAAAGTCAATTGATGCTAACGCCATTATAGCGACGGGACATTATGCTAATGTAATGAATGGGAATCCTTCCCTTGGGAAGGTGACAAAGGCGGAAGGGAGGAATCTTAACCTTGCATTATCTAAAGCTATCGACCAGTCCAAAGACCAGGTCTATTTCCTTTCGCAAATAGACAGAAATATTTTGTCAGATATAATATTCCCCTTGGGGGAGATGATGAAAAGTGAGGTGAGGCAAATAGCCCAAGATAATAATTTATATGTAGCCAATAAAAAAGACTCACAAGGTATATGTATGCTAGGCAATATATCCATGAAAGACTTTTTGAAAAAAGAAATTGAAATGAGGAATAAAAATGGTATCTTTAAAGACGCACAAAGTGATTTAATGTATTACACCATAGGCGAGAGAATAGACTTCAATATAAATGAAATTAAAAATTTAAGTTTTAATGTTTTAATTATTGATGAAAAAAATAAAAATTATAATAAAACTGATGTTGCAATATCTGATAAAAATCAAAAGTCGTATTATGTAGTAGCTAAAAATATAAAAGATAATACTTTATTTATATCTACTAATAAAATAGAAAATAATAAAAGTAAAGTTTATAAAATAGAGTCTTGGAATTATACTTCTAATATTGAATTAAAGGAAAATAATATTTATGAAGGTCAGAGTAGATATCATGGCCCAATACATAATTTTAAAATATTAGATTACGAAATGACTTTGGGAATGAATGATATTATGAATTTAGATGACGATAATAAAGAAATATCTTTTAAATATATATTGAATATAGAAGTGCAAGATGAAAATACTCTGATGGTGCCTGGGCAGACTATAGTATTTTATGATGGAAATATAATGATAGGTGGGGGAATTATTGAGTGACTCCCTCTCCTTTGGAGAGGGTTGGGGGTGAGGCTACTATTTATGATATAATACAAAATATGAGCGTATATACAGACGAGGATATATATCAAATATTTGCAGACTTTGAGGTCAGGGTGACGGCACATCGTTTGGCTTTGCTTAAATATATTAGTCATAGCAAATTACCTATGCCGGCCTCACGCATAATAGAAATGATGAAGAAGAAATATGACATGGATCAAGCCACTGTGTATCGATCCTTGGCAGTACTGTGTGAAGCGCAAGCTTTGCTTAAAATTGATGTGAATGGAGTCTCTCATTATGAAATGAACTTTGGTGAGAATGCTATAGTGCTGGCCTGTACCAAATGTGGTGCATTGGATAAAATATACAAAGTCCCCATAGACGATATAATCAAAAAAGCCAATAAACAAAGTCGTAAATTCGCCACCGTTAATCATATCAATATGCGACTGTATGGATTATGTAAAAGCTGTTATAAATAAATCTTTTGTCAAGCATAGTAGCTTGGGAGATTTATCCATTTTGTGCTATAATAGAGGATAATATGGCAAGTAAAAATGAAGGGGAGAAAGAAGTAAAAAATGCTAAGAAAGTAGCCGGAAAAGCAACACCAAAGAAAGCGGAGTATAGTGCGGATTCTATCAAAGTGTTGAAAGGTCTGGAGCCTGTCAGGAAGAGGCCTGGTATGTATATAGGTGAATGTGATGAACGTGGGCTACATCATTTGGTGTGGGAGATATTTGATAATTCTCGTGATGAAGCTATGAATGGTCATGCAGATAGAATAGAAATTACATTGTTACCTGATGGATATGTGAGAGTGGTGGACAATGGACGTGGTATACCGGTAGATATGCATCCTACAGAAAAAGTCTCGGCGCTCGAAATTGTGATGACTACGCTACACGGTGGAGGTAAATTTAATAATGAAGACGAAGAGAATGGTAGTTATAAATTCTCTGGAGGATTGCATGGTGTAGGGGCATCAGTAGTAAATGCATTATCAGTTTATTGTAAAGCTGAAGTACATCGTGATGGAGCTTATTATATGCAAGAATATGCCACAGGTATCAGGAAAGCAGCAGTAAAGATGATCGGTAAAAGTAAAAAAATAGGGACCATAATTACTTTTAAGCCGGATAATACAATATTTAAAGAGACCACCACATTTAGCTTTGAGAGGATTACAAATCATATAAGACAGCAGGCGTATTTGGTCAGTGGTACTAAAATAAGCGTATTGGATGCCCGTGAATACAAAGGCAAAATAGAATTGGACGGTGAAACATATTTGATGGATATATACCCAAATGTACAGTCATTTTCATTTTACTTTGATGGAGGTTTGCCTTCACTTTTACGACATCACAATATATTTTCTAAACCAATACACAGAAATATATTTTATATAGAAAAGGAATATGAGGGTATGATGGTAGAGGTAGCTTTACAATATATTGATGATATATCTACCAAAATGATTGCTTTTGCTAATAATATACCTAACAGTGAAGGAGGCACACATGTGGCTGGATTTAAGGCCGCGCTCACTAGACTTATTAATAGCTATGCTAGGAAAAATAATATATTAAAAGAAAAAGATGAAAATCTTTCGGGTGATGATGTATTGGAAGGCTTGACTGCTATAGTATCAGTCAAGATGAGAGAGGTGCAGTTTAGTAGCCAAACCAAAAGTAAATTGACTACATTAGAAGCACAAAGCGCAGTATCAAATGTCTTTACGGATGCTTTTAATAATTTCCTCGAAGAAAATCCAGACGATGCCAAAGAAATAGTAAGTAAAGGTATATTGGCTCTGCGCTCAAGAAAGGCAGCCAAAGCCGCCAAAGACAGCATATTACGCAAAGGTGTATTAGACAGTAATCGTCTACCAGGTAAATTAGCAGACTGTCAAAGTAACAGTGCTGAAGAAAGTGAATTATTTATAGTAGAGGGAGACTCTGCGGGAGGCACAGCCAAAATGGGCCGAGATAGGCGTACGCAAGCTATATTGCCACTGAGAGGTAAAATATTGAATGTAGAACGTGCTAGACTAGACAGAATGCTAGGGAGTGAACAGGTCAAGAATTTAGTGCTAGCTCTCGGTGCTGCCATAGGAGATACATTTGATATATCCAAGATTCGTTATCATAAAATAATAATAGCTACTGATGCGGACATCGACGGAGCTCATATTAGGACATTATTGCTTACATTTTTCTTCCGTTATTATAAAGAAGTAATAGACAAAGGGTATATATATATAGCTCAACCACCACTTTATAAAATCACCAAAGGTAAACAAGTATGGTATGCTCAGACAGATGAAGATAAATTCAGAATTGTAGCCCAGCATGATATAAAAGGTGACAATATACAAAGGTACAAAGGTCTAGGAGAAATGAATGCCGATGAATTAAAAGAAACGACTATGGATATAAACAATCGTGTACTCAAGCAAGTGAGTGCCGAGGATGCTGATGAAGCAAATAAAGTCTTTGAAATGCTTATGGGTAGCGAAGTTGCTCCTAGGAAAAGCTTCATACAGGCCTATGCTCATGAGGCAGAAATTGATGCTTAGCATATGAACACAAAAAATAATTTAGCGCATATTAAAAATATCAATACTCTCAAAACATATATTATTTTAGGGATTTTATTTGCTATTATAATTATTTTTGGTCTTATTATTACTAATTTAACTGGTAATATTAATTATCTATGGGGGGCTGTGGCAACATCTGTTATTATGAATTTTACTTCTTACTTTTATTCTGATAAAATAGCACTTGCTATGAGCGATGCTATACAATTAGAGCGATATTTAGCTAATAAACAATTGATAGACAAAGACTATATCAAAGATAATGTACATATATACAAAAATATAGTAAAAGATTTAAGTATCAAAAATAATATGCCAGAGCCAATGCTGTATATAATAGAAGACATGTCACCTAATGCCTTTGCTACGGGGAGAAATGAAAATAATGCAGCCATTGCTGTAACTACTGGATTATTATCAGTTATGAGTACTGAGGAATTAAGAGGAATCATAGCGCATGAGCTTTCTCATATTAAAAATAAAGATATATTAATAATGAGTGTAGTTATAGTAGCAGTGAGTATATTTTCTATATTGAGTCAGGCCATAATGCATATTAGCTCTATATCTAATAATGGAAACAATGATAAACCTTCCGGTATATTGCTATTTTTTTCTATGGTGGCAGCTATAACTATGCCTATAGCATCCATGATAGTACAGGCTAGTATTTCACAAAAAAGAGAATATATGGCGGATGCCAGTGGAGCATTATTGGCTGAAGATAATTTAGGACTAATTAATGCTTTGAAAAAGTTAGCCTCTATTAATATGCCTTTAAATAAGGCTAATCCGGCTACGGCTCATTTATTTATTACTAATCCATTTGGACTATTAGAATCGCAAGGATTCTTACAAAAATTGTTTATGACGCATCCACCAATAGAGGATAGAATAGCTGCTTTAGAAAATTCTAATTAAAATAATGTGTTTATGTAAATATGTGTAAAACTTTAAGAAAATTATAATATATTTGCTATAATATATATATGCAGGCAACTGCTATATTAAAGTAAAAACAAAATGTTAAAAACAAGATTTGAAGTGTATAAAGATAAAATGGGAACTTATAGATGGAGATTATTGGCTAGTAATGGTGAGTCTGTGGCTATCGGTGGTGAGGCGTATGCAAGTAAAAATGGTGCTACTAATGCAGCTAAAAAATTAAAAGATTGGTCCAAGACCAAGGACATAGTCGATATAGAAAAAGAGAAAGAGCTAACTCAGAAAAAAATGGCACAAGAAAAATCTAAAAAAACAAAAGATTTAGAAAAAGCTAAAGCTACAAAAATTAAAGAAATAGAAAAAGCAAAAAAAGATAAAGACAATACAAAGAAAGCAGTAGTTAAAACAAAAACTAAAAATACTAAAGTAAATACTATAAAAAGTAAAAAAGTAGAATCAAAGAAAAAGACTGTGAGTACAAAAACTGGCAATAAGTTAAAAACAGTTACAAAAAAGAAAACAAATAAAAAAACCAAGAAACCGTTAATAACAGAGGAAGATATACATATAGTAAAAAGAGAAGATAGATATGATGGGTTGACTGTGGGTGAAGCAATAGAAAATACAGAGAATGAAACACCCTTGATGTAATCAAGATAAAAATATAATAATACAATGCAGGGTG
>JAYVII010000033.1:0-12460 GCA_043770395.1 bacterium
CAAATACCAAATATAATGATACAAATGGTAAAAATTGGAGAGGAGACTGGAGAGCTAGGCTATATGCTTAAAAATCTTTCTAGATTTTATAAACAAGAAGTAGAGAGATCTATAGATGGTATGGTAGCCATGATAGAGCCTATAATGATACTCGGCCTGGGTGCTGGCGTAGCCATATTGCTATCATCGGTGATGATGCCTATGTACAATGTGGCTACGGGTATAGAATAGAAAAAGCTTTTGAGAATTAAGCTTTTGTGATAGAATAAATAAATGAATACAAATGAGAAGATAAACAACAAGATAGATAAGATGAGTGAGATGACTGGATTTTTGAAATCGAGAGGTTTTATTTTTCCTTCTTCAGAAATATATGGCGGACTACCAGGTGTATATGATTACGGACATTATGGGTATTTGCTAATGCAAAATCTTAAAAAGATTTGGATGGACAGTATGATACGTGAGCGCGATGATATATATGCTTTGGATTCCGGGATATTTATGCACCCTACTACCTGGAAGGCCTCTGGTCATTTGGATAGCTTTGGTGATCCACAAATTGATTGCAGGAAGTGCAAATCACGATTCCGTGCAGACCATGTGCTCGAGGAGTTCGGTATCAACGCAGACAAGCAATCAATTGAATTTATTAATGCTGAGCTGGATAAATTAAGAGTAGAGAAGAAGCTCATATGTAGTAATTGTAAAAGCTCTGACCTGACAGAAGCTCGTGATTTCAATTTATTAGTGCGTACCAATTTCGGATCCCCAGTAGGAGATATCAAAGATTTATCAGAAGATCAAATACTATATCCGCGTGGTGAGACCTGTCAGGGTATATATTTACAATACAAAAACACTGTAGACAGCATGCATCCCAAATTACCATTTGGTATAGCTCAAATTGGTAAAGCTTTTCGTAATGAAATAGCAGCCAAGCAATATGTATTCCGTACTCGTGAGCTGGAGCAAATGGAAATGCAATTCTTTTTTAATCCAAAAGCAGTTGTAGCATCTTTTCCAACTTTTAATTTATCAAAAGAAAAAGAAAATAAGGAAAACTCAGAACAAAGAGAAAACAACAAACAGTATGATTTCAAAAATATGACAGAGCAACTTTTTGAATATTGGCATCAGACCAGATGGGCTTTTTATTTGAATTATGGCCTTCCAGAAAATAAATTGAAATGGCATAAACATGAAAAGCTAGCTCATTATGCTAGTGATGCCTATGACATAGAATATAATTATTCTATGCTTGGCGGATTTAAAGAATTAGAAGGTGTGCATGCGCGTGGTGATTGGGATTTATCTCAGCATAGTAAATTCTCCGGAGTGCAATTGGATTATTTCGATGAGCCAACTTGCGAAAGATTTATACCGCATATAGTAGAGACCTCAGTAGGTGTAGCACGCATGGCTTTGGCTTTTATTGATAATGCGTATACGGTAGAGGAGATAACTCCCACCACTCAGATACAAGATGCAGGCCTCACCCCCAACCCATCTCCAATAGAGAGGGGAGGAAATGCTGAGACACGCATTGTAATGAAAATAGACAAGAGATTGTCGCCGATCAAGGTCGCCATATTGCCACTTTTTAAAAAGGAGCCTTTACAAAATAAAGCTAGAGAGCTTTGGAAAAGTCTAAACAAAAGTTATATGTGTGAATATGATGAAAGCGGTAGTATAGGTAAAAGGTATAGAAGGCAAGACGAAATAGGTACACCATATGCCATCACAATAGACTATGATACAGTAGATGAGGCATCACCAAATTATAATACTGTGACTGTGCGTGACAGAGATACGATGAAGCAAGAGAGAATCGCCGTTAATATGCTCACGGAGTTTTTCTATCATAGCTTGACATAATACATAAAACCGTGTATACTAAAATAGTAGTTCTTTGAGTTATCTAACTTGCATATAGTCATGGTCATAGCGAAAAGTAGCTTATAAAAAATAAAAGGATACGCTATTTCTCGCTGTGACCATATGACCAATCTCGGTGTAATGGCAAGCAATGCCCTAGAAAGGGAAATCATGTCAAAGTCTCAGGCACTTGGTTCAGTGATTCTCGAGCTGGTTGGTGCTTCTGACGCCAATCTTGAGTTGTTTCTCAAGATTGCGCAAGCAGTCAATAAGCGAAATGTTGACGCCGACTTGCGTGCGCAAGCACTGACTAAAGCGCTCACTATTCCTGTCATTTCGCCGAGCAACATCCTCACCGTCGACGACACTCTCCTGGCTGAGCTCATCGCACTCGGCCAGTATGTATACATCAACAATAATATCGTCGAGTACAAGTATCTGACCGCCACCAAAGATGGTGACGAGGTACAAGAGTCAGTGTTCCCACATGATCCATCCGAAAATGGGAGGTGGAAGTGGATGTTCTGGTCGCCATCGCGCTGGATGTCTACGGAGGAGGTTCGGGATGCAGTCAAACGGGAAGGTTTCGCTCTGGCGAAGGCCAGGCAGTTGGCTGCCTTTGGGATTGCACATCCAGATCATCAGCTGAGCGGACCCATCATCGGACTTGGTTCGGTGTGTCAGTTCGATGGCAAGTCCTTCTCTCCAGCACTGTGGAGTCGTGGTGGCGAGTGCAAGCTCTTCCTCTGCAGTCTGGATGACGAGTGGAATCCTCACTGTCGCTTCCTCTGTGTCAAGCCTGTGGACTCGTCCGCTTGATTCTTGTTTGCCAAGCCCTTGGTGGCTTGGCCCTTGGGCCCTTCGGAACTTTCCGTTGGGTCTTTCTTTTGATATACTATATCTGATACAAGAAAATCACAAGGTCATGGCTTTGCGTATTGTATTCGCAGACTTCAAGACGAGAATTTTATAGTATACGTTTTATAAAAGTGAGTCAGAAGAATGTCAAAAAAAGACAAAGTTGGTGCGATATACTGATAACAAATAAGGTTATACATATAATTCAATCACAAGATAGTAAATAACTTTCAAGTGATGGTGGTACAGATGGTATATCGTACATCGGTTCGGTGTGTCAGATCGATGGCAAGTCCTACTCTCCAGAACTGTGGAGTAATGGTGGCAAGTGCAAGCTCAACCTCTACAATCTGAATGACAAGTGGAATCCAAACTATCGCTTCCTCTGTGTCCGCAATTCTTACTTTTTCTTCTCGCTATTTTAGTGAGAAGTTTTTTGTATTGTTTGTTTTTTCCATCCTCCCAACATCTTGCCTACTTCAGATAGTCCTTCAGAAATATGTATATACTTTTTTGTATCTATATCTTTGTTCTCAAAGGCTATGAGTAGTAGAAGTTTTAACAAGTCAGATCTAGAAATGGCTTTGTCTATATAGAGTATTTTTTCAGATGAAGATGAATAGCTAGCTAGGAAACAGTACTCTATGGAGAGTAAAAATATTTCATCAATTTTTGAGCCCAGCGTATATCTATTTGCTTTTGGGAAGTGCGCAAGATATTTTTGCCATAAACCATAACTATTTTTTAAAGTTAGAATTACTGGTATTAATTTTGTTTGGATTATTTTAACGCTAGGTGTATCATGCATGTTATGAGAAAAGTTTTCTGTCATACTTATGATGATACCATATCTTTAGAAAATTTACTTGAAGCATGGAAGGAATTTAAAAGAGGCAAAAGTAAAAAGAAAGATGTACAAATATTTGAAATTAATTTAATGGATAATCTAATTTATTTACATAAAGATTTGAAAAGTGGTGAATATATGCATGGAGTATATGAACATTTTGTCATAAGTGATCCCAAGAGACGAGACATACATAAAGCAAGTGTGCGAGATAGAGTACTACATCATGCCATATATCGTAAGCTCTATACATTTTTTGACAAGACTTTTATAGCTGATTCGTATTCGTGTAGAAATGGTAAAGGCACACATAAAGCCATAAATAGATATGAAGTCTTTGCCAGGAAAGTATCAAAAAACTATAGCAAACAAGCTTATGTTTTAAAATGCGATATACGGAAATTCTTTGCGAGTATTGATCAAGCGATTTTACTTGAGCTTTTAGACTCATATATTGTTGATAAAATGATAGTGAAATTACTTGCTGCAATCATAGGTAGTTTTTGTTCTACGGAAAAAGGAAAAGGTCTACCACTTGGCAACCTGACCTCACAACTTTTTGTAAATATATACATGAATGTATTTGATCGACATGTGAAGCATGTTTTGAAAGTGAAATATTATGTGAGATACGCAGATGATTTTGTAGTTTTTGTAGATAGCAGAGAGTCGCTTAAAGTTCTACATCAAAAGTGTGAAGTGTTTTTGACACAGAAGTTAGCACTCACTATACACCCCGATAAAGTTTTTGTAAAAACTGTTTACGCAGGGCTTGATTTTTTAGGATGGGTGCATTTTCCTTCTCATGGAGTGCTTCGTACGAGCACGAAGAGGAGAATGTTTAGAAAGGTGAGTGAGAAAAATATACAAAGTTATATGGGGTTGCTGAGGCATGGGGGCGGGTATGGGATTATGCAGCAACTAGAATTAAAACTTTTTGATAGGTGCTCAAAGTAAAATTTGCAATAAAGTCAGAAATATAGTAGTATATAGTGACTATGAGTCAAGACAGATTAATCAAAATCACCAATAAAGCCACAGGACATATTTATTTTACTTCTAAAAACAAGAAGAAAGTAACTCGTAAAATAGAGCTCAAGAAATATGATCCTAAATTGCGTAAGCATGTGACTTTCAAAGAGTCAAAGAAATAGTAAAAATATTTGTAAGGCAAATGTTCTTGTTGTTTTTTGTTGGTGGTGCTGAGTGTGCGAATTATAAATTAATTGTGATGTATGGCTACAATAATTATATGTGGCTAATCATGCAAAAATATGAAAACTATAATAGATAAACAGGTTGAGGCCGCGGTGACTTTACAAAAAGAATTTGGATATAAAAACATAATGTCTGTACCCAAAATTACCAAGGTGGTGATTTCTAGTGCTACCGGTACAGGTATGAAAAAGGACAGACACAGAAATGATTTAGTCGTCGATAGGCTTACTAAAATAGCCGGGCAGAAGCCAGCAATCAGACAAGCAAGACTTTCTGTAGCATCATTTAAAATAAGAGAAGGTGATAAAGTGGGCGTCGCTGTAACTTTAAGAGGTAAAAGAATGGTTGGATTCCTTGATAAGCTTTTCAATATAGCTATACCTCGTACCAAGGACTTCCGTGGTATAGATAAAAAGTCAGTTGACTCTATGGGCAATATGACTTTTGGTATCAAGGAGCAAACAATATTCCCAGAGATCAAAGATGAAGAGCTCAAGGATATATTTGGTATGGCCATTACTCTAGTTACTAGTGCCAAAGATAAACAAAGCGCCACCAGACTATTTGAATTGATTGGTATGCCATTTAAGAAATAAAGTGTGCGTGTTATAATATATAAATGGGAAAGCTGTATATAGTCGCCACTCCAATAGGAAATATTGAGGATATAACTTTGAGAGCTATCAGAATATTGAAAGAAGTAGACCTCATACTTTGTGAAAATGTAAGTGAGTCGCATAGACTTTTAAAGCATTATGATATACAGACAGCAACAACTAATTACTACTCTAATTCCAGACTGGATAAAATAGATAAAATAATAAAGATGCTAGAGGATGGTAAAAATCTAGCACTTATTTCTGATGCTGGTACTCCATGCGTGTCTGATCCTGGGTCCTTACTGGTACAGAAGATTTATGAATACAATGCAACCCCTTCCACCCTTCGTACCTCAGGGCACCTTCCCGAGGGAAGGATTAAAATGCAAATGCTCCCCGTTGGGGAGCTGTCCGATAGGACAGAGGGGGTGAATTTTATCGAAATTATAACCATACCTGGTCCGTCAGCTATCACAGCATTGTATTCCATATCAGGAGTCACAGGAAATAGCTTTTCTTTTTATGGATTTATACCACAGAAAAAAGGTAGGCAAACTTTTATTAAAAATATTTTAAGTAAAAGTAAAGAAGATGATATACCAATTATATTTTATGAGTCAGTACATAGATTTGAAAAATTATTAATAGAAATAGAAAAAGAAATAGCATACTCGGAAGAAAATAAAAATTTAAACAATATTAAAAATGTTGAATTTAAAAATAATAAAAATAAAAAAGAAAAACCTGTCACAATAAATAATTATGAATTAATAATTGGCAGAGAACTCACTAAGATCTACGAAGAAATAATAAGAGGAAATATATTAGAGATCAAAGAATATTTTCAAAATAATAAAGATAAAATAAGAGGAGAGTTTGTTATTATAATAAGATATATAGATAAAAGTAATAAAACAGCTAAAGCTGAATTTTAAATTAAAAATAATATGTCAAAATTAAAAATAAAAGGAGGAATAAAATTGAAAGGTGAAGTCATCGTGCAAGGCTCCAAGAATGAAGCTTTGCAAATTATCTCGGCTACACTTTTAACTAAAGAGGAATGTATAATACACAATGTGCCAAATATCATAGACGTAAATAACCTTTTAAATATTTTTAAATTAGCCGGTGCAGAAATAAAAAGAGAAAAAGAATCAACAGATATATCAAAGCAGGGCTTTGATAGTAAAAATTCTGTTATTATAAAGTGTGAAAATATAAATGGAGATTTCTTTTTGAGTGAAGAATGGAAAAGTGAAGCTGGTAAATTGCGCGGGTCAATAACCTTAATGGGACCAGCTCTCGCTCGATTTGGCGCTGTAGCTATACCAACTTTTGGTGGGGATAAAATTGGTAAAAGGCCCATAGATACACATATTAATGGCTTTGTCGCCCTCGGGTATATTTATGATGGAGAGAAATTATATAGATCAGAAATTGACAGTTCTTATATAAAACATAAACAAGAAATAGATGCCATCTATAAAGAAAATTCTGATAATTGGCAAGTGTCTTATAAAAATATAGAAAATCAAAAAGTAAAATGTATCCTCCTTGAGGAGGCCTCTGTGACAGGTACCGCTAATATGTTGTTGGCAGCTTCTAATACAAAAGAAAAATTAATAATTAATAATGTGGCCTGTGAGCCATATATAGAACAATTGGCTACTATGTTAAATAGTATGGGTATGAATATACAAGGTGCCGGTACTAATAGAATAATTATTAACAATACAAAAGAAAAAAACTTTGAGCAAGGGTCTCTAAAAGGTGTAGAGCATAGAGTGCTATCAGACTTTTTAGAAGTTGCCAGCTTCCTAGCCTTGGCTGCTATTACCAATAGCGATATATTTATAAAGGGATGTAGTGTAGACAATTTAGGCATGACACTACTACCATTTAAGAAATTGGGTATTAATTTTGATGTGGTGGGTGATGATATACATGTGTATAACAATGACGAGTATAGGGTGAGCACCTATAGTAATGGTGAGCCGCTAACAATATATTCTGAGCCATGGCCAAAAGTCTCACCAGATATATTGTCACTATTATTAGTAGCGGCTATACAGTCACATGGCACAGTGCTCATACATGAAAAGATGTACGAGAGTAGGCTTTTCTTTACTGATAAATTAATAGGTATGGGGGCACAGATAATATTGTGTGATCCACATCGCGCTATAGTAGTAGGACTAAATAGAAATAAGAAATTACAAGCACGCAAAATGGATGGACCAGATATACGCGCTGGTATGGCCCTAGTAATAGCGGCACTATCCGCTGAGGGAGAAAGCGTAATAGACAATGCTGAACAAATAGACAGGGGATATGAAAATCTAGTAGAGCGCCTGCGTGCATTGGGGGCTGATATAGAAAAGGTGTAAATACAAAAACCCTACATCGCTGTAGGATCTTTGTTCTGACAGAGGATGTTATTGCTAACAACTTGTCCCCGCATATTTCTATGTTATGGGCACTATATCGTATCCATTTACGTTTGTGGAAAGCCGCATATGTGCACTGCAACCTTTTCAATATAGCCTTATATACAATATATTCTATTTCAAAATAAAAGTCAATAGCCAAATTAAGCTTGTTATTTATGATTAATTTGAAGTCGTGTTATAATGTTGATATGATATTTCTAAATGAGAGTGGAGACGATGGAGACTTTAGTGTGTCTTCACAGAAGTTTTTTGTGATTAGTTTATTTTTTGCTGACCTTAAGAAAGCTAAAGAAGAATATTTTAAATTATCTAAAAGATGGAGACTAAAATATTTCAAGTGGAATTCTTTGAAGAAAAAACAAAAATTAGATTTTATAGAATATGTAAAAGACATAGATTATAAAGTTAATTGTGAGTATATAAAGAAAGACAATTTTAATAATTTAGATAAATTATATTTTAAAATGTGCATTGATATGTTTAATAATATAAATACACATAAAGATAAAGTTGCATACACCGGAGACCATCTTGGTGTTATGTTTAATAAGGTCAAAAATAAAGTTTTAAAAAATAATAGAAGATTTTATTTTAACCAAGCGAAAGGTGATGAGCTATATGGTGTAGCCATTGCTGATCTGTGGGCTGGATATATCAACTATGCCATGAAAAATAATTTAGAAATACCAAGTGGTAAAAATATTTTAATCAAAGAGTTTATAGAAAAGAAATAAAATATACAAATGAAAAAACCGCCCGAAGGTCGGTTTCTTGCTGGCCCTGCGGTCAGCGTGACGCGATCAGCGCCGGCGTCGCTTGTGCCGTCGAGGCTTTTTGCGATAGGTCTGAACACGCGAACTGCATTGCATGCCTGCATGCTCAGTCGAGTAGCAACTGGCAGCGCCTTGTGCACAGTGATTGCCACCGTCGAAGGTTCGCATAGCTCGCAGGCCGGTTTGGCCAGGTATTGCCGATACGCCTGGCATCACCGCGCCCCGCGGTGTTGACCACCGCATGCACGGTGCCGATTGGCACGATGCATGCAGGGGGTGCCGCGCTTGGCTGCCGAGGTCTTGGCTTTCGCCACCTTGACCGGAGGGTGCCGTACAGAGTGCGGCGTGGACGGCTGGGCAAATTGCTCAGTACCTTCGGCAGTTGGGTCTGCATCACGCACCGCCAGCCAGTACTGGCGGTGAGCCCGCTCGCCACGCCCCATCGGGACGTAAGTGACGGGCCTCATGCGCGCCTCGCAGAAGCTTGTCGAACAACAAAGTCTGCTCTGTTTTGGGCCCCGTGGATTGCGCCACGACCATCTGCACCAGGCCGGAAATTCTCCCCAGTGCAGAACATGCTCTGCGGGGGCGACATCACCACTGGCACCGTCAAGGGCGTCCTCTGGATACTTGTATCGGCCACATTTTTCTTTGGCTTTTTCAATTTTTTCTTCCTCATTTTCAGTCGTGCACCTTTGGTGTAGTGCCGTACTGATTGCCTTGCACACGTGTGCAATGTTTACGTGGCTGTTCAGACCACGCAAACTCCTCTTGTTACTCTTGATGGATTTTGTTTCTCCATTTTTTACAAATAATTTAAACGCGGTTGTGCCGCGCCTCCAATTTATTTGTATAGAACAACCACATAATCATACTATAGAAATGGTTGTATTGTCAACTGATATTGTGTATAATGCCCAGATGAACGATATCTATCAAGAACATATACTGGATCATGCCAATAATCCGAGGAATAAGACACTTGTGAGGCGAGGGATTAGCCCTCGCCTCACTCCAAGATTTAGGGAGGAGCCACTCATAAATACAGACGCACACGATACTGATAAACATATTTGTGGGCAAGGGGACAATCCAAGCTGTGGGGACGAAGGGGAGATGTGTGTGGAGATATCCCATCCCCCGGCCCCTTCCCCAAGGGAAGGGGAGGAAATACAAGTGTATCCTGGGGTGGCTCCCTTCCCTTTGGGAAGGGCTGGGGATGGGACAATACAAAATGTGCAATGGTCCGGTAGAGGCTGTGCCATATCACAGGCCTCTATGAGTATGATGAGTGAATTACTAATAGGTAAAAATATAAAAGAATTAAAATTAATGATGCCAGGGGATGTGTATCAAATGTTAGGCATACAAATCACACCTTCGCGAGTGAATTGTGCATTACTTTCTTATAGAGCTTTAGAAAATATTTTATCAAAAATTATTCATATATAAATTTGTATATGCTTTCTTTATTAAATTAATTAGAAAAAAATTAGAATAAATAATCTTTTTAAGAAACTTGTGATAATCATACATTACGTTATATTTGTATTATTATTTGTAGCTGCTGTTTATTATGTCTATCCTGAAAAGGGTTTACCTACAAACATCGTCATAACAAATATCGTTATTGATAAATCTAGTCATAATATGAAAGTCTTTTCTAATGGGATACTAGTCAAGACCTATTCAGTTTCGATCGGTCGTGGTGTTTATGGTATACATGATAGTGACTGGGATAATATAACGCCAACTGGGACATTTATAGTTGATGGTAAGTTTGCGGGCAGTAGATATCACAAAGCGATCACTATCTCTTATGGAAATGAGATAGAATTGCATGGCATAAAGAATGGTCTAGAAATATTTGGTAAATTCCATAGATGGATAGACTGGACACGCGGATGTATAGCTGTAACTAACTCTGAAATTGATGAACTCTATCAAGCTGTACATGTAGGCACTGCGATTACAATCACAGATTAAGGTTGTGTAGACAAAAATAAATCAGTATATAAATATTAGAGTCAGGCTTTAATTTATGCTATAATGCCAAGATGTTAGAGATTAAAAATCTAAAAATAAAAATAAGGAGACAGGCAGGTGATGGTATTATTGATAATAATACAGATACTATTATATTGAATAATATAAATCTCTCTATGGAGCCTGGTAAAGTGTATGTGCTAAATGGTAGAAATGGTAGTGGTAAAAGTAGTTTACTCTCGGCTATAATGGGTCACCCTAATTATGAAATAGTAGAAGGAGAAATTTTTATATCTGATAATAATACTTTATCAAATACTGAAAATGAAGATAGTAACAAAAATAAAACAAATATATTAAAAAATAATAGTGTAGAATCTAGCGCTGCTGCAGGCATATATATGACTATGCAAATGGTACCAGAAATAGAAGGAGTGACACTGATACAGCTTTTACATAAAGCCATCAATAAAAGATTAATATTACAATCTAACAATCTTGATGAAGAAAAAATAAAAGATACAAAAAATAATATCGGAAATGATAAAATTAAAAAGAAAAATGAAATAAATATATTGGAGCTTAATAAAAAATTAATAAAATATTGTGAAGACTTTGATACTGATAAAAGCTTTATCAGTAGAGACCTTAATTATAAAATGAGTGGAGGAGAAAAGAAACAAGCAGAATTATTACATTTATTAACATTGAAGCCGAAATATATATTAATAGACGAAATAGATAGTGGTGTGGATAGAGAAAGTATAGAAAAAATATACAAAGTGTTGAAATATTTACAAGAGGAAAATAATTCATCATTACTTATTGTAAGTCATCATACAAATGTAAGTGATTATTTAGAAGTAGAAAGGACTTATACATTAGAGAACAAAACTATAGTTTAAATACATCCTACCCCCAGCCCCTTCCGAAGGAATGGGAGAAATACAAAAAGAAAATAATAAATATGAAAGAAGAAAATAAAAAACAAATAAATGAAGAAGACATTTTAAATAGCCTTAGAGAAATAATAGATCCAGAGCTTGATATTGACATAGTCACGCTAGGGCTTATAAGGAAAGTTGAGGCTGGGGAGTGGGTTGATGATTTCAATATGTACGAAAGTTTAAAAGTAACAATGACACTAACTAGCCCTATGTGTCCCTTTGCAGACAGTATAATAGAGCAAGTGGAGACTAGACTGCAAGCCATTAATAATGGTGAAGGTGAGGTAGAATTATCTTTTGATCCACCGTGGGAGCCGTCAGAAGAAATCAAAATGTTGTTAAATATATAGCATATATTTATAAGCTGTTATATAATGTATATATCAATTAGTAATTAATTGAATAAATAATATGAAATATAAAGGCTGTGCTTTGATGTTATTGCGCATCGCGGTTGGAGTCGTGTTTGTTTATCACGGTTGGATTAAATTTGATAATATGGTTGGTACTATAGGATTTTTCTCTGGTATTGGGTTATCGTCATTCTGGGCTTATGCAGTTACTTGTGTAGAGCTTTTGGGTGGTATAGCACTAATAGTAGGATTTAATACTAGGATAGCAGCTATGTTGGGTGCTGTGATTATGATCGTGGCCATAGCCAAGGTGCATTGGTCAAATGGATTTAGTGCTATAGGTGGTGGTTATGAATATCAATTTTTATTGTTAGTTAATTTCATAGTTTTGGCTATCATGGGTGCGGGTAAGCACTCTGTAGACGCCATGTATGGTACTTGTATGATAGGGAATAAATGTGATATGGGTGATGATAATTGTTGTGACAAAAAAGGCAGGAATTGTGAGTGCTGTTAAATAAATAATACAAATAAACAATACAAAAGTGCGC
>JAYVII010000034.1:0-12444 GCA_043770395.1 bacterium
TTGAGTATAGCAGCCTTGCCTTCCATCACTGGAATGGCAGCCAGTGGACCAATATTGCCTAGTCCCAGCACCGCTGAACCATCACTTATTATTGCGACAGTATTTCTTTTAAGTGTGTAGAGGCGCGCAGCGAGATGCTGCGAATTATCCCATCCCCAACCCTTCCCAAAGGGAAGAGGGCCACTCAGTTGCATTTCTCCCCTTCCCTTTGGGAAGGGGCCGGGGGATGGGATGAACTGAGCCGCTTGGACAAGGGTGGCGTTCGCAATAGCCAGGCACACCGCTCCTACTCCAGGTGTATATGCACGCGATAGGTCTTCACGTGTAGCGAGTGGAACTTTATTTTTTAATTCAATCTTGCCATGATGCTGCGCGTGCATAGCCAAAGCCTCAGCATTGAAGTCGTGTTTATTATTTGACATATTGTTATTCATCCTCACAGTATATCACATGTATATATCTTTCTAAAAAGTAAAAGATATAATGCTATAATCAATAAATGGATAAAAGTAAATTTTATAAAAAGTATCTCCCCTCTATGGTTTATGGCGGCTCTGACGGCGCAGTATCATATTTCACTCTCATGGCTGGCGCCTATGGAGCTGGACTATCGATCAAAATGTTGATAGCAATTGGGATCTCAAATATATTCGCCGATGCCTTCTCTATGGCAACCGCTGATTATCTATCCGAAGACTCAAAAGTAAAAGACGAAAAATATACAGCAAGCAAAAGTGCCTTAGTCACATTTATTTCATTTGTGCTATTAGGTATACTGCCTCTCATCCCTACTGTGTATGCATACAATACAATAGATCCTAACGGTACTTTGCCTTTTGAAATATTTGTCATGTCTTCGGCCCTCACTGTGCTGGGCTTCATCTATATCGGCTATATGCGTGCTCGAGTTCTTAACAGAAATATCAAGCGTACCATATTGCAATCCTTAATCATCTGCTCTGCCTCTGCCTTGGTTGCTTATTATTTAGGAGAAAGCGTAGCTAATTTTCTAAAATAAAAAGAAATAAATACAGGCGACCGCGTAGCGGTCGCCTGTATTTATTTCCTATACAACTCCATCTTGGCCTTGACCACTTTCTTCATTTCATCTTGACCACTCTTGCCGAATTTGTAGGGTGCGATTTCATTGAGCTTACTCATTAGGAAGGCTCTGACCCCGTCAGTAAAGGCTTTCCTTATCTCTGTGTTGATGTGAATTATTGACACACCATTATCAATAGCCCCCTTGAGGTCCTCATCGGTGTTACCACTCGCCCCGTGTAGTACGAGTGGCACTCCGGCTGCTATACGTATAGACTTGACTCTCTCAATATGTAGTCGTGGCTCAGGAGCATCCACCAACATACCGTGCACGTTACCAACCGCAGGAGCGAACATATCTATGCCAGTAGACATTACAAAGTCATACGCTTGTTCTGGAGTAGTCAAGTTCTCTTCACTTACACCCTCAGGCAAAGATGTGTTGAGTGACGAAGATTGCCCTATATAGCCAAGCTCTGCTTCTACAAGGACTCTTTTATTTTTAATATTTTCATATTCGCGCACCCACTCTACACATTGCTTCACCAGTGCCACATTTTCTTGGTATGGAAGCTTAGCTCCGTCCACTATCACACTGTCATATCCAGCCATGACCACCTCTTTGACTTTTTCAAATGTATAAGTGTGATCAGCGTTGAGGTATATAGGCACACTGTATTCCTTCTTCATCTCGTCCACCATTTGCCTGACCATCGCTACACCCATGTACTCACGCTCTCCCTCACTCGCACCTATTATTACTGGCTCCCCTAACTCCTCTGCTACTTCACATATTGCACGCAATTGATCCAGATTGGATATATTGAAATGAGCTATAGCCTTGCCTTGTGTTTCGTATTTCTTCACTAATTCATAATACTCAACTGTTTGATTATTTAAATTTTTCATATTTATATTTTAACATGTGTTGAGGAAAAGTCGAAATGAAAAGCCGACTCCTATACAACATGGTGATAAAACATTTAAATTTTATAAAATAAAGAGTTATAATGTATTCATGGAAAATCCACTACAACAATTAATGCCAAAAATAAATGAATACAAAAAAACCTAGTGGACGAAGGAAATTCTGGCTCAAAACTAGACACCTTTTAGAAAATACAATAGTAGCGGCAGCCTTGGGTTCTGGCACAGGATATATAGCTGGTACAGCCACCCAAGAAAAAGCTAGGAATTATTATAAAATTGATGAGGTAAAAAATGAATTAGGGGTAACTAATGTAAAACTGAAAAATAGAGCCACCGAAGCTGAGGTGGAAAGAAGAAGAATAGAAAATCTAGATAGAAAATCTAAAATAATGGACTTCTTGTCCAAAATTGGCAAGCACGCAAAAGAAATAGTTAAAGATCCAGCGGGATACATTAAAGATAGTGATGCTGGGCTAGAGCTTATTAAAAAATATAATTCTGCAATAGAGCTCGTAGACGATGCAGCATTCGCTGTGCCTTTCTATTTACTAACTCTAATGGTAGGATGCACTTCTCTATTGCTACTATACAAATTACGCGGAGACCCAATTAAAAAAGAGGAAGCCAGGAAATTGGAACATGCTCTGAATGAAATTATAAATAGAACAAATCAGCATTCAGAACTATTAAAAATCCTAATAGACTCAAATCAATCAGAAAATGAACAGGCAATTGAAGCGGCTCAAGTAATAGCTAGAGATGCGGAAGTTCTGCAAATAATTGTCAATGCTATAGCTTCTTTGACGGAAAGAAAGTAATGATCACACATACGACATACAGATAAATATATGTAATATATTTATCTGTGCAAAAGATTAACTTTTATATAAAAAAATATAGTATAATTAAATTATAAAAATATGGACAGTAATAAAATAGATAACAAATTAGATTTCCTCGCTATTGGCGACACTGTGGTGGACGCTTTTATAAAAATAGACAATGCACACGTGACATGTAAAGTTGATAATACTGCTTGTGAATTATGTATGGCCTTTGGCGCTAAAGTTCCGTATGAGAGTGTGGACGTACTGTACGGCGTAGGCAATAGCGCTAATGCGTCGGTGTCTGCAGCACGATTGGGATTACGATCTGGATTAGTTACATTTCTCGGGGACGATATAAATGGTCGTGAATGTGTGGAGAGCTTTAAACATGAAGGAGTAGATACTGAGTGTATAATTTTGCAAAAAGATAGGAAAACAAATTACCATTATGTGTTGTGGTTTGGTGATGAACGCACTATATTGATCAAACACGAAACCTTTAAAACTTATTTACCAAAAATTAAACCCACTAAATGGATATATTTATCAAGCTTTGGTGAGCATGCCATAGCTATACATGATGAATTAATAAAATATATAGATGCCAATCCTGATACTAAATTAGCCTTTCAGCCTGGCACATTTCAAATTAAATTAGGAGTGAAAAGATTGGAAGAAGTGTATAGGCATAGCGAATACTTTTGTTGTAATGTAGAAGAGGCAGAGCTGATACTCAGTCACTATACAGATGCCAAGCCTGATCATGGTACAAGGAATATTCATCATATGAAATATTTATTAAATGCTATCAAAGCCTTAGGTCCTAAAATAATTACTATTACTGATGGTAAGTATGGTGCATATATGTATGCCAATGAGAGATATTATTTCATGCCTAATTACCCTGATCTAGAAATGCCATTTGAGCGCACCGGTGCCGGAGACGCATTTGCTTCTACTTTTGCATCTATGTTGGCTCTGAACTATAGTCCAGAAGACGCTATAGCCTATGCCCCAATTAATAGTATGAATGTGGTGCGATTTGTAGGAGCACAGAAGGGCCTACTTAATCGTCAGGAATTAGAAAGCCTCTATATCAAAGCCCCAGCTAATTATAAAATAGAAAGTTTGTAGCCATACTCATTCCATCTATCCTATCTCCGCCCCTTTCCCAAGGAAGAGGAGCCACTCAAAATACAGTGGGGCCGCTACGCGGCCCCACTGTATTTTGCTTTTACTTAAAAGCCAATGCTATTGCCTTGTCAATTATATTTAAACTATCTATACCATATTCGCTATAGAGCTCATCTGTCTTACCACTTTGACCAAATCTATTCTGCACGGCCACCATATCCATTTTGACATGTCCATGTCTGACTACAAATTCCGCCACCAAACTACCTAGACCACCATATATTTGATGTTCTTCTACTGTTAATATATGACTATAACTTTTTATTAAATTAAGCATAAATTTCTCATCTAGTGGCTTGACGGTAGAGAGATTTATTATTAATAATTCTATATTGTGCTTTTCTATTTCTGCTATAGATTTTATAGCTTGATAAGCAATAGGACCACAAGTTATTATTGCTAATTTTTTGATTTTGTTTGTAGGTGTTTTATAAATAATTTGTGGCTCACTATTATACACATAATCATCAGACAATATCAGCGGACTCTTCTCTCTGGTTAATCTTATATAGACGGGACCTTTCATATTTAGCGATGCCATCGTCATAGCCCTAGCCTCATTGGCATCTATAGGTACTAGCACTGTCATATTGGGCATCACTCTCATCAGAGCAATGTCTTCGAGCATTTGATGACTACCGCCATCTGGGCCCACAGACAGTCCAGCATGCGCTCCTATTATACGTACTGGCACATTATTATAAGCGATAGTAGTACGTATTTGCTCCCAATTACGTCCAGGGTTAAAGGCGGCATAGCTCGCCATATATGGTATCATGCCCATAGAAGCGATGCCAGAGGCTACCGCTGCCATATTCTGCTCGGCTATACCCATTTCTATATATCTATTGGCATAAGCTTTGGCAAAGTGATGCATCTGTACGCTCTCAGTAAGATCTGCGCACAGTCCATACACTCTCTCATCATTTCCAATTTGCAAAAGACCCTCACCAAAGCCTTCCCGCGTAGCTTTCATTATTTTATTATCTGTTAATGTGTCTGGTCTCATGATGTATTTGTATTTAATCCTTCCCTGGGGAAGGTGCCAAGGGCGGAAGGGGTTGTATTTAGCTCTAATATGGCCATCTCTCCCTCCTCTATCGTGGGTGGTTTACCATGCCAATGATAATCACCTTCCCACTCTATTACTCCACGACTGGGTATGGTATGGGCGATTATTATTGTCGCCCTGTCTATTACACTTTTGGCTTGATTTATGGCTGTATATATTTCTATTATATTGTGACCATCTATTTCTATTACATTTAAATTAAAGGCCATCAACTTGGCAGAGAGACTCTCTAGTGGCATCACCGTCTCAGTATTGCCATCTATTTGTATAGTGTTTCTATCTATTATAGTTATAACTCTGTGCAACTTTTCTTTGCCCAAAAGCATAAGTGCCTCCCACACATTACCTTCATTCATTTCTCCATCACCCATTATAGTATAGAAATATCTATCTGTCTTTGCTATTTCTAAATCTTTTTTATTTTTATAATTTAAATTAATGTTTTGCGGAGATATATTATTTTTAATAAAATTTTCTTTTAAGTAATAATTAATAGGATTGATATTTCTATCTACTAGCGCCATACCGATGGCTTGAGACAGTCCACATCCAAGTGGTCCGCTGCTAGTCTCTATACCAGGGAGAAATTCTCTATGTGGATGACCTTGCAATCTGCTACCAAATTGCCTCAATGTCATCAACTCCTTGATCGGGAAATATCCACTATGAGCCATAGCAGCATAAAGCACTGGGCATATATGACCACCAGAAAGTATCACTCTATCTCTATAAGCCCAAGAGGGATTCTCAGGATTATGCCGAAGAACTTTAAAATAAAGTACCGCGAATAAATCAGCCATATCAAGTGATCCAGCAGTATGTCCACTCTTGGCATTTACTAGCATCTCTATTATTGATATTCTGATATCGCCCGCCTTTTTACTTATGCGAGCAATGTCAATTTCTTTTAAATTCATTAATACATTATACTATATTCTTATACTAAATATTAAAAGAAGTCCACAACAAAGGTTACCTCAATTCACATCCAACTGATTTCAAAGCTTGATAGACTTTATCTACTTCTATATTTATTTCTTCATCAGTCAAAGTGCGATCATTGGCCTGATATACAATACGGAAAGCTGCAGATCTTTTGATTGTACCATCATCCATTTGTCTTTCAAAGCTATCTATTAAATAATAAGTTTGTGCCAGCACGTTTATTGTATTTTTTATAATATCCAAAAGAGATTCGACACTTTGTGTGTCATTGTAATATATGGACACATCACGAGTAATTATAGGATACATAGAGAGATGCTTATATTTTAATTCTTTACTGTGTTTTATTCCTAAATCTATTATACCTTTTATTTTATTATTTTTAAATTGTTCATATATATCGGTTAAATTAATTTCTACAGTCGCTGGCTTGTCACTTTTTAATTCATATTTAATATTTTCGATTCCTAAATTAACAGCTAACCCTTTTATTAAAAAGTCTAATTCATTTTTATAATTACTTTTCTTTTTGTTGTCATCACATATTATGGATAGCGATCTATACTCAACAAAGCTAGATTTAATTAGATTAATATCAATAAACACAGAGCCAATTTCATAAGTACGTATTATATTTAAATGCATTAGCGGAGCGTTGTTAAGATTGCGATGAAATGACTCTATCAGTCCATCTGATATATTAGTACGTAATGCAATAGTAGCCCCACTACTTTCTAACAACACCATTTCATTGTCTTTTTCTTGTTTATTATTTTTAAAATCTGCACTATCGCTATTGTTGTAATTCTTGTATTCTCTCAGAGTATAATTCATAATTTCATCGTATCCCATACTACTCATATATTTTCTTATTTGCATTTCTATACGCATAGCATCGTTATAATCGCCTACTCTATTTAAATTAGGGAGTACCGGTATCAAAGTATCATAGCCCAGCACTCTACCAATTTCTTCTATTATATCCTCTTTGATTTTAAGATCTATTCTCTCTGCTGGTATATTTATTATATATTTAATAAGGTCTTTGGTATACACAAAATCATAAGCTTCTATAGCTTTTCTTATCTCTTCATCTTTATAATTAAATCCTAAAGCTTCATTAATATCGTTTATAGTTAATTCTATTTTATTTTTTTCTGTACTTATTTTACTATTTCCTTCTGCTCTATAAGCTGGCGAAACTTTTATATCATTACCAAATATTTCTCTATATAGTGCCACGGCCATTTCCACACCATCATGTACCAATGTGTCTGATTGTCCAGCTTCGAATCTCTTGGAAGCATCTGTTCTGATATTATATTTCTTGGAAGCTTTCCTTATTAGTATTGGATCAAAGTTGGCACTTTCTAAAAGTATTATTTTGGTATTTTCATTTATACCAGAATACATGCCTCCCTTTATGCCAGCCAACCCTAAAGGCTTCTCCTCATCAGCGATTATCAATGTCTCCACATCCAATTCTAATCCCTTATTCAACTCTAATTCCTTTTTATCTAAAGTTAAAAGCTTCTCCCCCACTCTCGCCATTCTAATAATGAACCCACCTTTTACATTATCATTATCATAAGCATGCAGGGGCTTATTCATTGTGAATTGCACATAATTGGTTACATCCACTATGGCGTTGATAGATTTATGTCCTATACTTTCCATCCTACTCCTTAACCATTCTGGACTGGGCCTGCTATCTACTCCTTCAATTTTTACTATTTCGAATACTTTACAAGCATCTTTATTTTCTATTTTTATATTTATTATTTTTTCTTGCTTTACTGTTATTTCGTTATCTATGCCTATATCATTTAGCAGCATAATCTCTACTTTTTCTTTTTTGTAAAGTTTAGATTTTAAATTTAAAATAGCTGCTATTTCCTTGGCCATATAATAGTGGGACAATGCGTCACCATGTCTATTTGGTAATACTTTAATATCAAAAATACTATCAGTATATTCTTTCTCTGACTGACCTTTTATATTTTCTATACCCTCTACTTCAAAAGCTTTTTTGTTCAAAGCATCTTCTATTATAATGTTGTCAGGTAGAGTTTCTACTATATAATCTTGTAACCAATTTTTAGAAAATTTCATATTATTATTTAACTAACTCATAGCCTTTACCACTCGCAAGTCTCCATTGTAGAAAAGCCTGACGTCGTCATATGCATATTTTAGCATTAGCATGCGTTCTATACCACAGCCAAAAGCAATACCACGATAACCTTCTGGTATATTACCCGCAGAAAGCACATTAGGATGCACCAGACCCGCACCACCTATTTCTATCCAGCCGACATATTTACAAACAGCGCACCCAGCTCCAGCACAATGCACACACTCTATATCAAATTCACAACTTGGCTCTGTAAAAGGAAAAAAGGACGACCTCAATCTAACCTTTAATTCTTTGGCAAAGAATTCAGAGAAAAACTTTTGCATTATACCTTTGAGCATAGCCATCGAGGCGTCGCGACCCACATATAACATCTCTACTTGATGAAATTGCGCCTCGTGAGTAGCGTCAGTGGCCTCATTTCTATAAACCTTCCCTGGTATTACTACAGCGAGGGGAAAGCTTTTATCCATTAATTCTTTTTCTTTAATTTTAAAATCAATGTCATTTTTATTTAATTTATCTATTTGTGATTTTACTTTTTCCATATGTTCGCGCATGGATCTGATTTGCATATTGCTAGTGTGTGTGCGCATCACATATTTATCTTCCTGACCTACTGGATTGATACCTGTTATATTTTTGACAAAAAATGTATCCTGCATATCACGAGACGGATGATGTCGAGGCACATTCAAAGCATCAAAATTGTACCATTCCATTTCGCATTCAGGACCGTCTACAATATCAAATCCCATCTTGGTAAATATCCTAGCGATATTGTCCACC
This sequence comes from bacterium, assembly GCA_043770395.1. Classification (GTDB taxonomy): domain Bacteria; phylum Patescibacteriota; class Minisyncoccia; order Phycocordibacterales; family UBA5272; genus JAMIGE01. The sequence continues at coordinate 8,933 of JAYVII010000034.1, forward strand.
GCTATTGTGATAGGGTGATATGATCCTTGCATAACTGTTTTCATTTTTTAATATTTGTACATTATAACACGAAAAGTTTATTTGTATTATCTCTGCTGCGAATGAACACAAATCATACCTGAAGATAAAAACCATTGTAGGTTATCTGTATTTTTTTCTTTTACGGAGTCTTTTGTGTATGGAGCACATGCAACATAATCAAAGTTTTTTGTAGTAGAAGCAGTATATTTTACAGTAGAACTAACAAATTCTGATATAGGAATGTATTCATTTAGTTCCGCTATGCTTACAGGAACCTTATTTTTATCATATTCAAATAACATAATGCTTGCTGATATACTTTTTAGAGAAGCTATACTTTTGTCGTCCTCTGCTTCATCTCTTTTGGTAGTGACTACGTTACTTACATGTTCTAAAGTTTTTGTATTTTTGTTCGCAAAAAAAAGAATAACTAACGCTAGTAATATGACCCCAATGACGACAGACAGAACGTATTTTAATATTTTCATATATATATATATTATACAAGCAACCTCAACTTTATGCAACACAGAACAACCTACCTTCAACAACTAATCCCAACACTAGTATTATTGAAAAATGAAAAATAAAGTTAAAATACTAGTGTATGAATAAAAAGAAGAAAATAAATCTTGAGGAAAGAATCAAGATAGAGATTAATTATTGTGTGAAATTTATAAGTTTAAGAGAAATAGCTAGAATACTAGACAGAGATGTCAGTAGTATATCTAGAGAAATAGGAGACAAGACCAGGGGCAGTAATAATAAGTATCAAGCCCACATAGCTCATGCTAAATCATTAGAAAGACGAGCCAAGAGAAAGAAGAAAGAGTTATTGAAATGTGTCTACATCAGAGAGTATGTAGTAAAACATCTTAAAATGAACTGGACACCGGAACAAATATCTGGAAGATTAAAGAAAGATAGTAATGGTGAATACACCATATCCTATGAAGCTATAGAAGGATCACTTTAAATGAACATATACCCAGAATAGACACTAGACCCAAGGAAGTAGATAGGAGGAAGGTGGTAGGACACTTTGAAGATGATTGTGTACTTAGTATGAAAAGTAAAGATAGACTAAAAACTATTAATGAGAGAGTTACTGGTGTTGTCTTCATAGAGAAGATGTCAGATGACAAAATAGAGAAAGAATTGAATGTTGATTGTTATTTTGCTTATCCCTATCGTTCATATGAGAGAGGTATAAATGAAAATAGCAACGGACTAATCCGTCGCTATTTCCCTAAGGGTACTGACTTCGCTTTGATAACGTATGAAGAAATAAAGAAAGTTGAGTATTGTTTGAATACCAGACCAAGAAAGAGACTTGCTTGGAGCACCCCGTATGAAGTATACTATAAATTAACTGGTGTTGCTATTGGGGGTTGAATGTACCCAACACAGTCGACAATAGAATAAAATCAAAAAACTTACTATGGCTACCAATATCCACTAATTGTAAAGTTATTACATCTATTTCCTTGGTATATATCAAAAGTATGTCTGGAGACAGATGACACTCCCTAAAGTTTTTAAATTCTCCTGTAAGCTGATGATCTTTAAAATGCCCAGGCAATGCCAAGTCAGCGGCTAAAGAAAAGACAACAAATTCAAAAACCTCTTGATTAAACTTTTTATTCTTCTTAATTCTTTTGAAAGAAGTTTTAAATTTTGATGTCCTTTTAACTTCTCTCATAATTTACCATGATCTAGTTTCTAATAAAAAGTCTTTGACATTTTGTCCTTTTAATTTAGAACTAGCAACTACGTCATTTGCTAAATTCCTCAAGTCTTCTATAGAGTATGAATCTAGCAGCGTGCTCCCAGTAGACATAGTATTCATCTTAAAGAAAGAATTTATTTCTTTTCTTTTTTCTAAAGTTTTCATATATTTATTATACCATATTATAATTATATACAAAAATATGCTATAATACATACATAAATAATTTAAAAAGTAATACAATAAATATATGCATACACATAAAATAGAAGGAGATAAGGTACCAGACGTAACATTTAAAACTAGAGTGCGCGATGAAAGCGTGGAAGGAGAAAATCCATATCGTTGGCAAGATTTGACTAGTGATGAAATATTTAAAGGTAAAAAAGTAGTATTATTTGCTCTGCCAGGAGCTTTTACTCCGACATGTTCTTCATTTCAATTACCAGGATATGAAAAAGCTTGCGCTGAATTCAAAACATTAGGCGTGGATACAGTGATCTGTCTATCAGTCAATGATGCTTTTGTAATGTTCCAGTGGGCTAAAAGTCAAAATGTAGAAAATATATTTATGTTACCAGATGGAAATGGAGACTTCACTCGCGAAATGGGCATGCTAGTAAAAAAAGATAGTTTAGGATTTGGTAACAGGTCTTGGAGATACTCTATGTATGTGGTGGATGGAGTGGTAGAGAAAATATTCCCTGAGGCTGGCATGGCTGATAACATACCTACTGATCCATACGAAGTCAGCGACGAAAATACTATACTGTCATATTTAAAATCTATAAATTAATATAACGTAAGTAAAATCAACTACTTTATTTAATTAAAATATGAAATTAATTTCTGATCGTATAATAAACGCCTTGTCGCTTGCGAGTCATTTGCACAGACATCATATCAGACATGATAATAATGATACACCCTACATATCACATTTGGCTGCGGTGGCTATGTATTTACAATGCGTCACAGATGATGAAGACATAATAATAGCTGGCATAATGCATGATAGTATAGAAGATATACCGGATTATACTTATGATGATCTCGTAAACGATTGTGGTGTACGTGTGGCTGATATAGTCTCGTCAGTGACAGAAAATAAATCCTTGCCTTATAAAGAGATGAAGTTGGATTATATAGAAAAAGTAAAATCTCATGGACTAGAGACATTATTAGTCTCTCTGGCTGATAAATTACATAACGCCAAATCATTGAGCACTATGCCAGTAGACAAAATACACAAAGGACATTTGTGGATTTATGCTGAAATATCGAATTTAGCAAAAGACAAACTATCTATTGATCATGTCATGTATGACAAATCTAACATCCTAGTAATAGAATTAGATAAAGCAATAACTACTTTGAAACTTTAATAAAGTAAAAATCTAATAATAGCATTATTGAAAGCTACTAAGTGTGGCGCTATATTGTAAGCTATAAATAAACTTATAATAATAAATTGATATTGATATTTGCTCATCATATCATTAGTAGTCCTACCCCATTTATGTGAAATAGAAGTTATTATACGTAATCCATCAAATGGAGGCAGTGGTAACAAATTAAATATAGCTAAATTAATATTAACCATTGTTATTATGACCAAAAATACAAGAACACCACTCAACACCACGCTATCATTTATAATTAAACCACTTTTTAAAAGAAATATATTGTCTACAAAAATAATTACTTTATACAATATAATAGAGAGTACAGCTATTAGTAAATTAGCTGCTACACCTGCTGC
>JAYVII010000035.1:0-4156 GCA_043770395.1 bacterium
AATCCAATTAAGTACAGTGACCCTACAGGTGAGGTTGCAAACCTAGTCGCTGGATTAATAGGTGCTGTAGTCGGTGCTGCAATAGGAGGAGGCATAGCCGCATACAGAGGTGCTTCATTCAGTGGTATAGCCAAAGCCACAGGAGTAGGTGCTGCAGTAGGAGGTATAGCAGGACTTACCTTTGGAGCTTCTCTAGCTGCTTTTGGAGCAGCAGGTGCTGGAGCTGTAGTAGCCAATTCTTCTGCTGGTGCAATATCTAGTGTGGCTGGTGGTATGTCAGCTAGAGCTCTTACTGGACAAAAAGTATTCAGCGGTGGAGCTATGGCGAGAGATGCTGGCATAGGTGCAACCTTAGGCATAGTAGGAGTTGGTCTATCGGCTGCTATGAGCTCTATAGGTGGGACGATATCTCAATCTTTAAATACTTATTCAGGCGCTTCTGCTATATCTGGTACTGTGGCTAGAGGGGAGGTGAGTTTGGTGAGTGGCGGTCAATCTGGTGCAAGCTCAGCCTTAAAAGGTAGCCAGTTAAATTGGCAGTTATCCGCACAACAAAGTTTCGGTCCAACTTCAGTGGTAGCTTCTCAAGATAATAGTGTATTCAGGGCTTATGGGTCTATTGTAGAAGCAAAAGTGAAAGGAGAAATGGCTGGTGCTAGAATAGTAAAAGAATTGAATACGACAAGCAATTCTACAAGAGCATGGGTCGAAACTTTAGACGGGAGTGGAAATGTAAGAAGCGTTAGACCTCAGTTTGGTAACAATAAAGGAAAACACTATTTATTTGATGAAGATGGGACCTATTCTGGAACAAGAGAACAATAGAAAATTATGAAGATCCTCACAAAAAACGAAATAAAGGTAAGGCTTATATCTCTAATTGATGGTGACATAAGCAGAGATGAGGTTGCTGCTTGGGCAGCTAAATTATCAACTCCAATTACAAATGGGGATATGGTTTACGAAGAGCGAAGTCAGAACAAAAGTATAATGTACTTATTATATATTTTATCAGTTAGTAATTTCAAAAATAAAGAAATGGATCCTGGGTACGAGGGGGTTGAGGAGTGGAATTATAGCATAGAGGATTATAAAAAAATGCTTGAGAGCCTTGAAAATTAACATGCATATACGCGATATAGAAAAGGAAATTGAAATAGACTTTGGTTATTTAAATTTATCTAGAAATGAGAAAATTGATAGTAATATAGGCAAAGTAATAATATATGAATTCGAAAATCAAAATTATATAGGCATGATTGCGGTTTATTGTGATAAGAAGGAGTATAATTTTGGTCTATGGGATAAAATAAATGACACTGATCTGTTAAATGTTTGGCTAGATGAAAGTGATAATATAAAAGTTTTAGGAATAGAAAAAATGAAGCAATACCTAATAAAAAAAGACTAATTCCAATTAACCTATTTATTTTGGGTGGAGAATATTCGATAGAGAATTTAAAACTTATTGATTCAGAAGATGAAATGAAAATAAGAGGGCCAATAGCACAGAAAATTGGAGATATTGAAGACGGAACAAAAGTAGAGTTAAATATAATAAGCTAATTTCAAATAAATGTCTCAAATAAAACTTTTTAAAACAATTGATCTATATGCAGGAGTGGGTGGTATTAGGCTTGGCTTTGAAAAAGCCGACTTTGAGACTGTGTTCGCAAATGACTTCGAGCCTAGTTGCAAAGTTACTTACGATTTAAATTTTAAGGATACTCCACTTATAGTTGGTAATATTGGAGATATAAAAATAGAAACCATCCCTGATTTTGATTTTTTACTAGCCGGCTTTCCTTGTCAGCCATTTTCAATTGCTGGATATAGGAAAGGATTTGAAGATTCAGATAGAGGCAACCAATTCTTTAATATATTGAAAATACTTAAAGAAAAACAACCTATGGGCTTTATGCTTGAGAATGTAAAAAATTTAAAAGGACATGATAAAGGGAAAACATTTATAATTATTAAAGATTCTTTAGAAAGCCTAGGCTATCACTTAAAAGTATCAATACTTAGTAGTATGGATTATGGCAATACTCCACAGAGTAGAGAGCGTATATATATAGTTGGCTTTAAAGATAAAACATATATAGATAAGTTTGAATTCCCAAGTAAAGTTGAACTTACAACCAAGATATCAGATCTTTTAGAAAAAGACATACCTGAAAAATATTATTATAATAACAGTACTTTATATCCAAAATTAAAAGATGAAATCACAAGACACAATGTCGTGTATCAATGGAGAAGACAGTACGTTAGAGAAAATAAGAGTGGAGTATCTCCAACATTAACTGCAAACATGGGTATGGGGGGTCATAACGTGCCACTTATATTAGACTCTAAAGGTATTAGAAAGTTAACCCCAAAAGAATGTTTTAATATACAAGGATTTCCTAAGTCATATAAGTTACCAAAAGATTTAGCTGATAGTAAATTATATAAACAGGCTGGGAATTCAGTTACAGTTACGGTTATTGAAAGGATAGCAAAGAATATTATGAAAGCAATATCATAGATATATGTTTATAGATAATCAAGATATAAATCAAATAAAATATTATGAAAAAATGCTTAAAATAATAGGCAGTCTTTCAAAGTTGTCTTCTGACGGTGACCAGCCTTTCCTTTATTATAGAGTTGCAGAGAATCTCTTTTGTAAAAGTTTTAATGCTGAGAATCTTTCACGATCAGATACATCAGCCGATGCATCGATTGGTAATGTTGGATTTGGTTTAAAGACTTTTCTTAAAAGAAACGGTAAAGGTATGGAGAAAGTAGCCGAATTTAATACAGATAGTTCAAGATTTAGAAATTTACCAGCTGATGAACAGGTGCAAGAAATATCAAGACTAAGAAATGAAAGAATTGAAACAACAAAGAGAATATATGGTTTAGAGGAAATAATATATCATTGTGTTACAAGGTCTGCAGGCAAGATGGAAATAATTGAATCACCTATGAATAGTATTAATAGAAATAGTATTAAAATTAAAGCATCGTCAGATAAATCTATATCATTTGTAGATGATAAAGAGGAATACTCTTTTAATATTTCAAAAAGTACGCTATTAAAACGGTTTAAATCTGACAAGGTGTTAATGGAAATATCAATTGAAATAGTGGATGATCCTTTTCTAGTTTTGGAAAAGTTATTTGAAGAGGCTCCAATAGATATCAAGACTTTATTATTCTCTCCAATTAAAGTACATGAACATATATTTTTACCACTTTACTCAACAAAATCAGAAAAGGGCGAGAATGAAGTTCCAGAAAAGAGTGGCCTCAACCAATGGAATGCTGGAGGTAGGAGTAGAAATTATGATGAAGTTTATATTCCTATACCCGCTTGGATACATAAAAATTTCGAAGGATTTTTCCCAGAAAGAGATATTTCTTTTACATTAAAATTACCTAACAAAAAACAACTTGAAGCAAAGGTCTGTCAGGATGGCAATAAAGCACTTATGACCAACCCAAATAAAGCACTTGGTGAATGGATATTAAGAGATGTTCTTAATCTAAAAGATGGAGAACTTCTTAATTATAAGAAACTAGAAGATATTGGTCTTGATAGTGTCGTTATTTATAAAATAAGTGAGACAGAGTATGAAATAGACTTTACTAAAATAGGATCTTATGAAGAATTCAAAGACTTATATTCCAAAGACAAAAAACTTATATCTAAGAATAATTTATAGTTCACTATGAAAACTTATAATCTTGATAATAATCTACAAAAATACTACAACGGTAGTTATCGACGCTCCAACTTCTTCACCCCCATGACCTTAGCCAAGGTCGGTACCACCACAGTCATCACTAGCACTCCCACTTTCTACAAATCCCTCGAGATACCCATAGTGAATATGAGTACAGCCCCATACAACTTCTACATGTATGATTGTATATCTCAATACACTAATGGCAGCGTCTCTGGTGATTGGTCCAATTGTGTCATCGGTAATGGTACATATCGTGGAGTGGTGGCCGCACTCGAGCTCAAGATGGACAAGGCTACACTAGCAAGTGAGAGGGCCAAAGGTAACAAGATATTCCTGACATTCAAAGTAGTTTCTACGGCGCAGGCCAATCTCCCACTCGGTACTCCAGTTACCATCTGTCTCATGATGCATGTGCAAAA
>JAYVII010000036.1:0-12025 GCA_043770395.1 bacterium
GTAATTTCAATTTTATTTAGATTTTTATTACTAATATCTATATTCATAATTACAATATACCACAACTTCAGAATATTGAAAAATTATATATTTGTGTTATAATACAGTTTACGTATAAAGTCCTGCTGTAACTTTATCGTAATGCAGTCGTAGCTCAACTGGTTAGAGCACCCGCCTGTCACGCGGGAGGTTGCGGGTTCGAGTCCCGTCGACTGCGCACAGACATAAAATAAGCACGCACCCAAAGTGCGTGCTTATTTTATGTCTGTTTGGAGTAAGGGACGAGAAGGGCGAAAGGAAAAGTAAAATTGAATTTTCTTGACCGAGTCCCGTCGACTGCGTATGTGGCTTTACTTTTTCTTTACAATACTATACAATGACACGGAACCTAGGCAAAGGAGTCGTGACATGCTGACTACCAGAACGGGAACAAGTGGTGCCAGAAATAAGACAATTGTGAAGGTCTGGTGCAGCGGAATTTTACTTTGGCCAAGAAGGATGTTCGGAGTAGCTGCCGGCTGGTACATTGGTCTTACTTATTGGGTAGAGATCTATCAAGTAGACCGTCCTTGGCATATATTTCCATCGGAGGGTCGACTGATTGCCGTGCTACCCCCAAGTTTCTGGGGAGAGCTGTGAGGGCCCACTGTGTGGGCCTTTTGCTTTATACGGTCGCCACTACTACCTCCACCACTTCCCCCTCCTGCACTCCGCTTTTATTTAGAACACTTTTTGCACACTCCAAAAAATTCTAAAGAATGACTATTAATAGTTTCGAAGCTTTTGGATATTTGCAATGTTTTCTTTTCTAAATTAATTGCGTGGCAGTCCTCAATGTCCTCCACTAGTCCACAAATATTGCATATTATATGATGATGGTGATGCTCTGCATGATTAATTTCATAATATGCAGCCATGTCTCCTAAATTAATTTTTTTAATTATATCTTTTCCCAAGAAGCTATTGACTGCTCTGTATATAGTAACAATATCTAATTTAATATTTAAATTTTTAACGACGTCTTCTATTTTTATTGGTTTATCAGCTTTTAGTAAAGTAAGCAATATTTCTACTTTACCTTTTGTAAGGCGATAATCATTCTCTTTAAGAATCTGAATAGTCTTTTGTTTTAATTTATTATTCATAAATATTATTCATAGAATGTGTTTGCAATAGTATAGCACTAACGCAAATATATTGCAATAGTGTCTTCGCTGTGCTATATTATAAAGGCAAACAATTTGCACTAAAGTTATGCAAGAAACTAAACTGTACAATAAAATAAAAACATTACAAACTCTTTGGCCTGGCAATGAGGTGAATACAGTAATGTCTGAGCTAACTGAATATTGTTGTACCAATAGCCACACCGCTCCACTGTTATCTAATATTGAAATAGAATTTATTAGAAACAAATCAAACATAGCTGAAGTTAATTTGGAAAAGTTTTGGGCTCTGAATTTTATAAAAAGTAATAATCTTAATATTAAAGACTTTATCTATCATAATAATTACAGTGATTTGATCAATTTAGAAATTTCAAATATTTTAATATATAAAAAAGATATAAAAAATGTACTATTTATTGGTGGTGGACCTTTGCCAGTAAGCGCTATATTGCTAGCAAATAATTTTAAATATAATATAACTATATTAGAAAAAGATGAGAGATCATACAATATTTCTAAAGATTTAATAAATAAATTAAAGCTAAATAAAAAAATAAAACTAATTTTAAAATTAGCTGAAGAATATAATGACTATGACCAATATGATTTAATATACCTGGCCGCCATGGTAGGCAACAGTCAAAAAGAAAAAGATATTTTATTGAACAAAATCTCTATGAAGTCCAATCTAGGAAGTTTAATTATAATTAGAAGCGCTTTCGCTATGAAAAAACTGCTTTATATTACTTATAATTTTGTAAATATTAATAATCTCAAACTTTTAACTGAAGTCAGACCACACAATCATATAGTCAACTCATTTTTTGTCTTGCAGAAAATATAATGCAAGACAAAAAATTGTACAAACATGGAGAATATACAAATGAACAAAAATGCAGAGGCTAGAATGAACAGAGATACAGAGGCTAGAATGAACAGAGCAAAACTTCTTTCTTTTTCCGACACTGAAGTCACTAAACTTCTCGCACAATATGCAGAATATATGCGTATTAATGCAATACTCATATTGGGTCAAGAGCCGAAGGCTGTTGATAGGCATCATATAACAGTGGCAGACAGTCTTTTTGAAGCTATTCTTGATAAAAGTAGAGTGCCTACAAATGGCAAGACAGGTAGCAGCTGGAATCTTTTCTCATCTACACATCAAAAAATAACAAAAGAGCGACGACTAGAGTTACAATGTGAGCTCGAAAAGATTTCTAATGCAATGAAGTTTGCTAACCCTGCCATATGGATGATATACAAAAGCACAGCCTATATAGGTACTGATAAACACAATCCAAATGTGCAAACCTTTGTAGATCACACACGATATGAGCAAATATGTGGCAAGCGTATTGCATATGTCAATGAGTATATGAGAGCAAATTATCATGGAGATGATCTCTTTTCTGGGACAATACTGCCTCTACATATGGATCTCATAGAGGCAGCAAAAAATGAATTCATAATAGAGCTCTGTAAAAATACAGGATTCATGCGTGGCTGGGAAGCAGGTGAGTTCAACTCCAAAGGGAAGTGGCTCTAACTTTCAGCTATATTAGAATGGGCCGCGACGCGGCCCATTTGTTTTGTCTGATTTAAACTGGGGTCTAAATCACAATATATTTATCACTACCTCCACCACTTCTCCTTCCTGCACTCCGCTTTTCTTCCTGACATCTTTTCTGGTTGGTAAAAGATAATTCCTATCACGATTATTTCTAAATAGTGAAGTACTCCACTTGGTCTCTGTACAGCGATTAAAGTCTGCTACATTGACGTCATCACATAGCGACGATGTCAATGTAGCCTCCACTTTCACCATGCTAGATCTAGGATATTTATCTCTTATCTCTTTGCTGATTTCCTGATCGAGCGATACGAAATGCCAAGGCATGTCCCCTGGCCAGACCCAGATCTTGGCTTTAAATTTAAATTCTAATCTAGAACTTTTCTCTTTTATATTTACTACAGAACTCTTAACTTTACTTTTCATTTAATTTTTCTTCCCATTCTCTCACTATCACAAGTGATTCTTCTTCTTTTTGTTTAAGGTGGTATATTTCTATAGGTTTTAAAAAGGTATTGTTAATATTTTCTGTAATATACTCGCCACCATAATACAAATTAGATACTTTATCTTTACCTAAAGCATAGACAATTCTACTAATTCCAGCCCACATGACTGCATTCAAACACATGCCACAAGTTTCCATTGAAGTATAAAGCGTGGCACTTTCTAAATTTGAATTGTTCATAGTATCACAAGCTTTTCTAATTGAGTCTATTTCTCCGTGGGCCGTGGGATCACATATTATGTTACCAACACTCACACCTTCACCAATAATTTTATTATCTATAACTAAGACTGCTCCTGCCGGAAACCCTCCCATGGCTACTGATTTGCGAGCCTGCTCTATAGCAAGCTCAATATATTTAATATCTTCCATCCGCTAATTATATCACAAAATAATCCTTGCAAAAAGTTTAGATTTGACTTTTGTTCATGTATGGTTTATAATTTATATATTGATGAAAAAGGTTTGGGGCTCCTTAGAGCTACCGGGCCTTTTTTTGTATTTTGTATTTCACTGAAATATCTACCAATTATATCTGATACTTGTAGCGCGTCAGAATATAGAGATTGTATATGTACTATATGAGCAATCTTCGAAACACCATCTTTAGATCTTGGAAGATTATAATTATTCCTAATGAAGTCGGCCAAGCCTCTCTGCTCTTTTTCGTTTTCCAAATATCTATCAATTACTAATTCAATAGACTCTAGCTTCTCCAATGAAACATATTCATTATTTTTAAATATATATTCTAAAGCTTTAATTAGTAAATAATCTCTAAACTTCGTGCCACTCTTACCTAAATGTGGACCTTTATATTTTTTCTTGTCCACATAAAATATAAAGGTGTAGACATTCTCTTCATTGTGTACCAAAATATTCTCGACAATATCTACTATTTTTGCTTTCAATTTGTCACGAGACCAATACTCTTTTAATTCTTTACCAAAATCCAAGAAGTACCTAAATCTAGAGATTTCTTTATTAATATTTTGAATACCAATTCTATTTGTAAGCACAACGTTTAGTTGATAATAACTGCTGCTATCAACTACACTTCCTGGGTCACCCCGCTCATCAACAAATATAAAATACTTTGAATCTTCCATCTCCTAATTATATCACACGGCGGTTCTTGCAAAAAGCTAGATTTGAGATGTAATTAAAATATGAAGAAAATAAATCTAGAAAATATAGTTTACAAAGAAGGCGACTACTATGTCGCCCAATCATTGAGCGTGGACGTCTCTAGCTTTGGCAAGACAAAAAAGGAAGCTTTAACCCAACTCGAATACGCCTTGTCTCTCTATTTTGAAAATCTTAAAATACCAACTTTTCAAAAGATATCCAAGCTCGAAGCTTTCACTTTTAGTATGCCTATAACAGGCTAATATAATATGATATCCAAAGTGTGCGATAAACTTTAATTATGTTATAATATTCACATGCGTAAAAGACTAGAAGACGTAGCGAATAACGCCACTAGCTGGATAGGATCTATTGAATCTTTATTAATACACACCTTGGTATTTGCTATATCATTTTCCTTGGTACTATTTGGTATAGCTATAGATAGGGTATTACTTGTGCTAACTACAGTATTATCATTAGAAGCTATATATCTCGCTATTTTTATACAAATGAGTGTAAATAAAAATACACTAAGGCTGAATCAAGTAGAAAAGGAAGTAGTAGAAATAGGTGACAACGTAGATGAAATAGCTGAAGACGTGCAAGGAATACAAGACGATGTAGAGCACATAGAAAAAGATATAGACGAGATGCAAGAGGACGTAGAGGGGATAGAAAAAGAAGTTATGGAAATAGGAGACAACGTGGAGGAAATAGCCGAAGACGTAGAAGGCATAGAAAAGGATATTGATGAATTGCAAGAGGACGTGGAAGAAATATCCGAGTCAGAAAATAAAAAATAACACAAGGTAAAAGAAGAAAAAGAGAGAAAAATATGAAAAAACTAAACACCAAATCATTTTTTAAGAAAATAAAATCTGTCGACTCGATGAATAGACTTTTAACAAAAGTTTACAGAGAATTTATCATCGCCAGTCAAAAAGAAAAAAATATAAATAACACGACACTATCAACAAAAAACAAAGAAGATAAATTAGTAGAAATAACCAATATAGAAATTTTGGTTGACGTACCGCCATACTTCCCAAATGTAGACGATATTAAAGATGACAAGCAACGAGTGAGTCTATTGACTAATCACCTGTTGGGTATAGATCCTGAATTTAGGCTTGTATTCATAGACTATTTGCGTATAATCAATAATATTATAGACAATGAATCTATTAAAATAATAGAAGAGCTAGCCAAAGATAAAGTCAAATATGAAATAAGCGGTGATGACAAAGCCTATGTATTAGCAAGTGAAAATAATATAGATAAAGCTTTTAATTATTATACAGCTTGTGCAAATATAATAAATGATACTGTGGTAATCAGAGAATTTTATAAGAAAAATAATTGGACTAGATATGAAGCTAAATCCTCGAAAGAAAAAGACAACGAAAAAGAAAAACTTACTAAAAACATAATAGAAAATAATGAAAGTCAGTATAAACAAATAGAAAAAGAAAGATTAAACATAGATGACTCTCTTGATTTACTTAGTATAGAATTAAATAATAGCTTCACCGAGACATTGCGTGATGATATAAATAATATAGACATAGAAACTACTATATATAATTATAATGATATGCATTTAGCATATATACGTGATAATAAAGACGAGGTAGCGTCTTTGTACATTGTCTATATACCAGAAATAGATGAAGTAATGATAAAGGGCAAAAGCAGACAGGGTAAAGCTGAATTACTTTTTACTCTAGCAGAAAGTTATATGCGTATGGCACATTATATAAATATCAATCCACTTACTATATCTTATGATGCTACTCCTTTCAAATTAAAAGGAGACAATATGGCTCCGATCAAACATAATATAATGTTGAAATCTTGGCAAGTAAAAAGTGTGGAGCTTATTAATTTACAAAGTGCCCAATCATTCTCCGTGAAGCTGCCACCCAGTATAGAATACTCTGGGATGATACAGATGTGGCAATTTTTACAAACACTTGGTAACGTTAAAGACCTCAATAATTACGAGGTAAATAAAATAAGTATAGTGATGGAAATCAATGACGTCAATGCCAACAAAGGCTATGACAGATTGAATATCAATATCAACAAAAATGGCGCCAACCTCAACATGCTCTACCCCACTCATCGCAAGGCTTATCAAATATTATTAGCCTCGGACATATCATTGGGATTTGTGGAGGGGGAATAACGTGTTATTATATAATTATGAAAACATATCAAAAAATAATTGTAACATTTACTGTTTCAATTTTAGTAATTTTTGCTTCTCTATTTTTTATTAGAAATTATGGCGGTCTTATTATGAGGGACCATCATAACTTTGGATTACAAGATGATTTCTCTTGCTATCCGATTTTAAACTTTATATTTAAAAACGAAGCCTATACTACCTGCACTAGCGACATTTCAATACCTGACATACCACCGGGAGTGCGTACATATGATCCAGGACTTAAAAATAAATAACACTAACAAATACACAAACAGGAGGTCGCTTAGTGACCTCCTGTTTGTGTATTAAGTTGTTGCGGAAACTGGAATCGAACCAGTGCCTGGAGGTTATGAGCCTCCCGAGCTACCTCTACTCTATCCCGCTATCTTGATCAAATCTAAACATATAACTCTCTAAATAAACAAAATTTATAACTTATTTATTTAGTTAATAAATAGTATCACAAAATTTATATTTTAGCAAGCTTTTAATTCACATCTACTTCTTTTTCTTTTTATAATACTTTCCACAAAACTCTTCTTTAAATTTAAAAAAATTATTATTTATAATTGATTGCCTAATGTCATCTACCAGTTTTATTATGAAATATAAATTATGTGCGCTTGCTATAGTGCCCGCTAGCATCTCTTCTGCTTTGAATAGATGATGCAAATAACTTTTAGTATAATTAAAATATGGACTATTGATATCATCACTTATGTGTGACATGTCTATTTTATATTTAGAATTAAGAATGTTTATGCGACCGATAGGCGTGTATATATTGCCATGTCTAGCGACCCTTGTGGGCGATACGCAATCAAAGGTGTCTATGCCATATTCAACACCAATAAAGAAATCAATGGGTTCACCTATGCCTAGTAAATGCCGCGGTTTATTTTCTGGTAAATTCTCAGTAGCAGACTTCACGGTTTTACCCATATCTTCTTTAGTAAAACTTCCTCCAATACCAAAGCCATCAAATTCTACACCATCAATATTCATTTGCCCCAAAGTCATAGCACTTTCTTTGCGCAAATCGTCATATGCACCGCCCTGCACCACCGCAAAAAGCGCTTGCTGCTGCCCAGTAGATTCACTCACTCCCAATCGCTTATGCTCTTCTATACATCGCTTGGCCCATCTATGTGTGCGCTCCATAGCACTAATTTGATATTCACGCGAAGCGAGAGGCGAAGTACATTCATCAAAAGCAAAAAATATATCAGCGCCGAGCGCATGCTGTATTTGCATGCTACGCTCGGGAGTGAATCTATGAGATGATCCGTCAATAAAAGATTTAAAGGTCACTCCCTCCTCGTCGATGAAGGCCATTTGCTTTTTATTACTTTTTATTTTCTTTTCTCCTTTTTCATCTATCACTTCCTTTTGCTTTTCTGATAATTTAGCACTTGTGGCTATCTTTGACACCCCTGTATCAAAGGCCACACCCAAAGAAAATACTTGAAACCCTCCAGAGTCAGTGAAGGTAGGCCCTGACCACCCCATCATTTTTACAAAACCTCCATGAGCCTTTACTATTTCTTCTCCAGGTTGTAAATATAAATGATAAGTATTAGCAAGCACTGCTTGCCCACCAACTTTATGTATCATCTCCACATCGAGCGCCTTCACTGTAGCCTTGGTCCCCACAGGAATAAAGGCAGGTGTAAGTATATCGCCATGCGGAGTATGTATCACGCCGACTCTCGCAAGAGGCGTCTCTTCACTTTTCTTTACTATTTCAAAATGGAATATTTTGTTACTTGACAACTCAGTTCTTTCTGCTATACTTATATCAAGTGCTACTGCACTCGCGCCAGAGCGCGCGTACTCTGTATACCCCAATCCACCGAAAGGTGGATTGGTGCTTTCTAGATATAGACTTCGCATATAGGAAATTATTTCTAGCATTTCCTCTCCCACATTATCTATCTTAATTTTTAATCTTTTAAAATCTAGAACTTTTATCTGGTTGAAACAAAGCTTATTCTCAATCAAATTATTTTGTTCATCAAAAATCTTAAACTTTAATTCTGGATGCCACTTATCATTATAAAATTTTGATGTAGTTAGCGGCACACAAAGAAAACTTGCTTTGTTAATTTTTTTAATTATTAATATAGGCCTGGTAAAAGATTTACTTTTACCACTAATTTCAGTTCCTATATTTAAACCTAAATACACCCACCAAATATCACCCTCCTCAAACAGCTGTGGTATTAGATTTCTTTTTTGTAAATTTTTTTTCTTTTTATTCCAATTATCAAAATCTTCCATCAATAGATTATATCATAAAGTCTCACAAAAATCTTTCACACTTTTACTTACTTAAAATTATTGCTAGCTTTAAGTTTATAAATTATTTCTTAATTCTATAATTAATAATTACCACTCCTTCGCTTTTTAAAAGTTCGATTTTCTTTTCTCTGCCTCCACGATTATAATCTCCTATATGCCCGTCACTACGCACTACTCTGTGACATGGCACAGTGACATCGTAATTATTTTTCATTATTGTGCCCACTGCACGTGACGCCTCAGGAGCACCCGCTCGCATCGCGACCTCTTTGTATGTCATGACTTTACCTTTCTCTATTTCTCTCACTATTTGCAAGACTTTTTCTTTGAAAGTTAAAATCTTCAGGCTTACATTTTTTAAATTTGACATAATATTGAATATTTACTATAATGTAATTACTAAAGGACGAGCTCTTATCGCAAGATGTTGGCAGTCCTTAACAAAGCACCTCTACAAAGAGGTGCTTTGTATTTCTGAATCCCTACAAACAATATGATAAATATCATCTAAAAATATTATTTTATTATTTGCAATTTTTCTTAAAAGTTTTGAGCAGTTCTCTCTACTTGGACTAACTATATTTTTAAATTTATTTTTATCTTTTATGTATTTTATAAGATTATAAAAGTCTCCATCATTAGAAACTAATACTAAATTATCGTACTCATTCTGTCTGTCTACGGCATGCAAAACTATATCATTATCTACATTTGCTTTACCACTATACATGGGTCTAAAAACTAGCTCAAAACCAATTTTTTCTAAGTTTTCGTACAGTGTTTTATTCTTTTGCGAGTACCCAAAAAATAAAATACTTTTATCAGATTTTAATTCTTCTGAAAGATAGACAAATAATTTCTCAAAGTCTAACTCAAGATTTTTGCCTTGAATAGTTTTAACTAGATTTTGTGTATCTATGAAAGTATATATCTTCATACTTAGTTATATTTTATTTATAAAACTTCACCACCTCGTCGTGGCTATAGCGTACCTTTTTGGCTGTAGCCAGGAAGTCGTTGTGAGCATCACGATATCCTAGAGCGCATGATACTACAGTATGATAATCAGTGAGTTCCAATATTTTGTCAAATTTAACAGGAGAAAATCCCTCCATAGGACTAGCATCCACACCCATAATAGCTGCGCTAGTCAGTAAATTACCAAGCGCTATATAGCATTGCTTGTCAGTCCAATCATTGGCAGACATGCCACTCATCATTCTCATAATACCTCTGCCTAAAATGTTTGAAAGCTTGATAACTTTTATAAAGTTAAAAATATTTTTACTAAAGTCGTCCAGTGATGATCTACTTATTGACCTTTGCTCGGCTATGCTTTGTAAAAACCTCTCAGCGTCACCATTTGTGATTTTATTTTTGGCACAAAAGATTATTAAATGGGATGCATCAGTCCATTGTGATTGTGAGAAGCCTGCCTCTTTTAGTTTTGATCTTATTTCTTTGTTTTCTATTACCAGGAATTTCCATGGCTGCATACCAAGCGATGAAGGAGTGAGACGCAAAGCTTCTAATAAAGTATTTAATTTATCGTCATCTAACTTTTTATTCACATCGTATTTCTTAACTGCATATCTCCAATTCAATGCTTCTAACAATTGATTATTTTTATTTTCTTCCATATTTTTATTATTTGTTATATATCTCTTATATAGATTTTATTTAAGTAGTATAACACAAAAACTTTATGCTTTTATATATACTTTAAATTTATCATAAATGTATTTACTAGATACACCGACAAGAATACCAAGCACAGCACCACCAATAATATCAATAGGATAATGTACGCCTATGTACACACGAGCGATGCCTACCGCTGCGGCGACTATATAAGTAATATATGCTAACTTCTTATGATGGAAATATAATGCAGTAGCCAAAGCAAAGAAAAATGTAGTGTGCCCAGATGGGAAGGCATATATGCTCTCACTTTTTAATAAAATATCATGAGCCAACTCTGGACGTAATGTCTTAAAAGTGTTCTTTAATATATGTGCTATACCCCAAGCAATAGCAGACGCAATAGCCATATAAATACTATCATTTATGGCATCTCTCTTTTTGTCATGAGTCCATACATAAACAATAATAATAGTAATAGGCACTATCACTACTAGGTATTGTGCGATGAATGTCATTAATATGTTCATATATTTATTCTAACACACTTTTACTAATTATCTCTACTAATTTTTTATCAAACATACTTGGTAATATATTTTCTACTGATAAATTCTCTACATGATTTGCAAGAGCAAGCGCTGCCCTCATAAATATATTTATATCAAATTGCCTGATATCATAATCAAGCATACCTTTAAAAAGACCAGGAAATATAAGACTATTATTGAGCTGATTAAGATAGTCACTCCTGCCTGTAGCTACAATAAAAGCCCCAGCCGCCTTTGCATCTTCGGGCATTATTTCTGGTATTGGATTAGCGAGAGAAAATATAATAGGAAGCTCTGCCATAGACCTCACCATATCTTTGGTTACTGTATTTGGTTTTGATAAGCCAATAAAAATATTTCTACCTTTGATAGCTTGTGCAAGAGTGTATACCTCATCCGCCTCCACCACCCCTGCTAATACAACCCCCTCTCCCACTCTCCCCAAGGGGCGAGAGCCATTCAAGGACACAAATGCAGACATATCTGCAGTGCTACTTTCTAATAATTCTATTTTCTCTTTATTAATATCATCTCTCCCCTTATGAATAAGACCTTTACTATCACAGAGAAGTATATCTGTAATACCATAAGCAAAAAGCAATCGCGATACAGCTACTCCGGCAGAGCCCACGCCATTTATTATCACTTTGATATTTTCTTTTGTTAAAGTATATGCCGCGTCACTTTTTAAATTATATAATTTGATTGCGTTGATAACTCCCGCCAGTACTACTGTGGCTGTGCCCCATTGATCGTCATGCATTACTGGTATAGATAATTCTTTTCGCAATCTCTCTTCAATTTCAAAACATCGTGGGGCAGATATGTCTTCCAGATTTATAGCTCCAAAGACTGGAGCTATTTGTTTGACGGCTTTGATTATTTCTTCTGTGTCCTGCGTGTCGAGGCATATTGGGAAGGCGTCCACTCCCGCGAATT
>JAYVII010000037.1:0-4048 GCA_043770395.1 bacterium
ACTAAATCATATAACATTTTGGCGGGCCCACGAGGATTCGAACCTCGGTCAACGGTTTTGGAGACCGGCATACTACCACTGTACGATAGGCCCATAAAAAGCTTGCACTCTGGTTTCCTCCAGGACCAGACGCACGTTGGTGCAAGCTTTGTCATGATACAACACACAAGGATGGTATTTCACTGTTGGCTCCACGGCACCTAGCAGCACCGCTTCAAAGCCTCCCGCCTATGCTACACATGTCTGCTGCCTCATAACAAACATAGTATAGCATAAAAATAAATGAAAATAAACATACAGAGTGGGGGTGAGACACACACTGTGGGGTCGCGTAGCGACCCCACAGTGTGTTTATTGTTTTACAAGCTTGTAAAGCTAAATCAGTAAAAGACAATTATTAATTAGTAGTTCTAATACTAATTAGTAGTTCTGAATGTACGGTTTACATTTGATACACTGACATTGCCAGAGGCATCAGTAGATACCAACATATAATAATACATTGTATTTGGCATTAGATTATTAATAGTTATCTGTGATGCGTTCCTTAATTGATCGTCATTGCTAGCCACACTACCACTGACGAGAGCAAATCCAAATGAATTCATATCACCTTCATTTATTGTAACTGGGCGGAGACTGTAGAATACTTTTGCTTTGGCATACTCATTAGTAGTCCAATTAAAAGTAGCATAATTAGAACCTATACTCTGGCCTACAGAGTATATCATCGGTGCAGAGTCATCACCTGACGTAGTATTACCTGACCAGCCACCACTACTTATCATGTCATTTATTTTAAGTAATGTCTGAGGGCCCACTCTACCCACCTGACTTATTCCATAAGTAGCCTGAAACCTAAGTACAGCAGCCTTGGTCAATCCACCATAATATCCCGTGACCAAACCTTGAGGATATATATCTGCATTATCTCTAAAAAAGGTCTGTAAATTTATAACATTAGCACCCCTAGCACCAGGATCTAATTGAGAGGTTATAGGAGTATAAGCATAAGCAGAAGAAACCAATGCTACAGAAATCAGACCAGCCAATAACGGTAAACCTTTATTTATTTTTGTCATATATTTTATATTATTTTATAAACCGAGATAAAATTATTACTGATACAAATAATCGAACGTAATAAGTGGAAATACTCCACGTAGGTGAGAATGTTCAACATTCTTCAGATGTATTCTAATAATACCACACTTTTGAGTAAAAGACTACTCGGGTAGGCTTTGTAATTTATGTCTACACCTACTATATATAACATCCTTTTAGACTTGTATGTGACAAAGTAATATGATAAATTAGTAGAATTAATTATTGATTGGTAGTATAATTAAAGTATTAGAAGAAATAATATAAAAAAAATATGCTTACAACAATTGCAACAGTTCTCTTGATACTTTGGCTTGTAGGTTTCCTTGGTTTCAATATGCTAGGTGGTTTCATTCATATATTACTAGTTATTGCTGTAATATTCTTCCTGATTAGAATTATAAAAGGAGAGAATCCATTGAAATAATTGGTCGAGTAAAAAACAGTCGCGCCGTAGGCGCGACTGTTTGATTTTAATACAAATAAATATTTAATTTATTACATTTACTTGAATTGTTTTGCTAGCTTTGGTCCTGACTGTTTAAGATAATTGGAATTCCTTTCATCATAATGCTCTACTGGTGTTTCTGACATTATTTCAAACTTTATTTTTCCTATTGGTTGACCATCACTGACTGTGATATCTTCATATGGCCTGACCTCCAGAGTTAGTGGTCGGCCTTTACCATTACCATCCTTCATATAGCCCCACCCTGGGTCGAAAAAGCCAGCATAGTGGGAACGGAATTCCCCAATACGTGAATCCATATCTATCATCTCGGAGGTGAGGTACGGCGGTATTCTGAGGGCTTGCTTGGTTGATAATATATAGAAATTATCCTTCTTAAGTAAAATTGATTTACCATTTTTATATATTTTATTATAAAAGTCGTCGGCATCGACTGTGTCATTCTTGTCTCCCAAATTAATTATCTTATGAGTGCCAATAGAGGCATATCCAATCACATCAGCAGACAGGTCAATAGTGAGCAGGACACTACCGTCTCCATCACTCATTCTGAATGACTCATATTTATAAGGTAGGCCATCCAAGTGATATAGAGGTGTACTTTTATTCCACTCATTTTTTAATTCTATTTGATTTAAATAACCTAATTCATTATTAAATTTTACTTGAGTAATAGGGAAATCAATTGGCATAATTACAGGATAAGATCTAGAAATTATCATAGCCCAAAGCTCACCTTTATAATTTGGTGGTATAGTGTCATATCTGCCTACTTCATCAACAATAATTCTGACATGCAAGTCATGTCGTCCAGTGGATGATTTAGGATTACACGATGCGAATATACCATCAGTCAAATTAATTTCTTCTTTAATTTTAAAAAGGTAAATCACATTGCTCTCTAATATATCATCTATACCATGAGACCTCGCCCCCAGTTCTCCCAACAGAGATCTCACTGTCTCTCCGGTTTTGGGCATGAACACCGAGTTGATTCTATACCTCTCTGCTCCGGCACATATATCCAATGAAGCAGGATTTACAAATTTAATATCAGAGTTAATGACATATCTTTTCTTAATCAACTTTTCTATTTGCTTATCGGCAAAAGCTCCTCTTTTATACATTGAGTAATTATAACACAAAAGCGGTCGCTTCGCGACCGCTTTTGTGTTATAATTAAAAGTTATTTACACTTTTAATCAACAATCTCTATACCCATAGACCTAGCTGATCCGCCTACTATTTTCATAGCCTCTTCTATTGAATTAGCTGTCAGGTCTGGCATTTTCTGCTCTGCCACAGCTCGTAATTTATCTTTGGATAGCTTGGCTACCTTGGTAATAGTGTTTTTAGCACTACCAGCCTTGATGCCTGCAGCCTCTTTTAAAAGAGAGCTAGTTGTTGGGGTCTTGACCACAAAATCATATGTCCTGTCCTCATAGGCGTATATTTTGACAGATAATTTACCTTTCATGTCTTTAGTAGCTTCGTTAAATTTCTTGGTAAAATCAGAAATGTTAACTCCAGCCTGACCCAAGGCGGGCCCAAGTGGTGGCGCAGGTATTGCTTTGCCAGCTTCTATTTGAACTTTTACAAACTTTGATACTTTCTTTTCTGCCATACTTTTATTTGTTATGTATTTATTTTATCTAACTATATCATATAATTGAACATATATCAACTACATTTTCTTGATCTGTAAAAAGTCTAGCTCTACTGATGTCTCGCGACCAAACATATTTACTAATACTTTTAACTTACCTCTGCTTTTGTCTATTTCATTTACCTTGCCCTCAAAGTCTTTAAATGGGCCCTCTGATATTCTCACTACCTCTCCTACTGTCACTGCCATGTCATGTTCTGGCATTTCGGCTACTGCTTTATTGAGGAAGAAGTTGACTTCGGCTGGTGATAGAGGTACCGGTGTAGTGCCTGCCCCCACAAATCCAGTCACGCGTGGGGTATTACGTACTACATACCAACTATTATCATCTACTATCATTTCTACCAACACATATCCAGGATATACTTTTTCTTCCACTTCTACTCTCTTGCCATTCTTGACTTTTATTTTCTTTTCTACTGGTACCACTACATTAAAAATTTTATTTTCCATTCCTAATGACTCTATACGTTGCTTGATATTTTTAAGTACAGCATTTTCATAACCGCTATATGTATGTATAGCATACCATCTCCTATCTCCTGTTTCTATTTGTTTTGCCATATTATTTATTAATAATTATCTTTAATAAATCTTTAAACAGTGTGTCCGCACTAAAAAGATATATAGCCATAATTATAGATATAAATATAACCAACATAGTAGCATTTATTGTATGCTTTCTGCTTGGCCAAACAACATTTTTCATCTCTACTAAAACCTCTTTATAATAACTTTGTATTGACATATATTTTTAGTTTTACAGTTTATTTTATCCAGTTTAAAACGCCCTCTCGGGCGAATTAAAC
>JAYVII010000038.1:0-4015 GCA_043770395.1 bacterium
GCAGACGGTCACGGTGCAGGCCTGTGGTGCTGGGCTCATGCTCAGTGGCTCCAGCTGCATGGTGGCCGGCATGACTGGCAACATGCTGTACTACGTCGGACTCGACCACTTGGCAGATGGAACTCAGATTGCCGCTCGTACTTTCTACGCCATCGGCAACGATGGTGTCGAGCACAAGCTGGTCCTCGCGGACTGGGGTGTGCAGGTGCAGTTCTGCGGACTCAGTGTCAAGCTCGGTGAGCGTGGTGGTCGTCTGATCAGCTGCAATGGCCTTGCCGGCCATGAAGCCGACACCGGTACCTATGAGGTCGGCCCCAACTACCTCGCCAAAGTCGACAATGTCGACCGGCGTGGCACGGCGGACTATGTCCGTGCTTCCCAGTTCAGCTACCTGAACTTGGGTACGCCCTCGGCGTGCACGGTTTACAGCGGCTTCACGGGATGCTTGGGGTTCTACTTGAACTCCGCCAGTGCCGCACTGGCCGCCAACATCGTCAACTGATTCTCGGCTTCGGCCGACGATCGAAAAGGGCTCCCTCAGGAGCCCTTTTTCTATTCCTAATTTTTGCATTCGATTTTTGTTTTTACTTTTTATATATAGACGTTGCATTTCAAAGTGGGATTTAATGCATAAAATTTGTGTTTTCGTAATGTATGTGGTATCCTATCGTTATGAATATAGAGCAATTTTTAAAAGAAAATCAAATTTATGAAGATCTCCATAAAGATAACGTTATGCCTTTGATAAAGTCATTTTTCAAATTTAAAGGTATGGATTTGAACTCCGAATTAATTTCAAGTGATTTAGTTTATCCGCTAAGTAGGTCTATTAAATTCTGGAATAATTTAATTAATTGTGAAGAGCCAGATATTCGAGACTCTAAATTTGATAGAGGGTTTCATAAAGTATTATTCGATGCAACAGTATATAATATACCAATAAATTTTTTAATACTTTTATGCCCTTCATATAAAAGAGGGCTGAATGCATTGGGTATTAAAGTGGAGCCAGGACAAACTACGTTTGTTGCATTTAAAAATGGTATTAGGATAAAGGAAAATACTGAAAAAATTGGAATACCTTGTACTCTGAATGCTTATTTTTATGACATAGCTATTGAAAATGCTGAAGCATATAATTCAGAAAATTGGCAGGAATTAGAAATGAATATTCTTATGGACAAGATGATTTCTAAAACTTTAGATATACCTTATTCTGTAATGAGTAAAGATTTTGAGGTTTTAAGTGAAAAAATTGGTAGGAAAGGTTTACTAAATAGTAATATAGACGAACTTATTGATCAGCTAAAAATTAACAAAGATGTATTGAGCAATGTGATTAAAAAAAGTGTTATTTTTTATAAAGATCATTTTGGTTGGGACGAACAAAAGTCTACCATAAGAGCAAAAGAGGTTGGTTGTGTATATTCTATGGAGAGCCTTGAGCTAAGAAGATACTACAAAAATCCAGCAGTAATATATTCAGCCTATAGTTATGAGAGATCCTTTTTGTATGCAGGTCCAGATCTGGAGGCTAAAATAGGCATAGTTTACCCAAAGAAACCATCGGGTAATAGTTATCTCCCAACCATTTCAGAGTGGTAAATATAAAAATATGAAGAAATTAGACGTATATGTATTATTTGGACCGCCAGGTTCTGGAAAATCAGACCAAGCAAATATGTTATCTGATAAACTAAACTTGAAATATATTTCTTGGGGTAAAATAGCAAGGAATATATTATCTAAAGATGATTTTTATCCAGAATTTAAAAATATACTACAAGAAGCTGAAAATAAATATGGGAGAGCTCCAGAAGGAGCAATAGCCTCTATTTTAGGTTCCGAAATAGAAAAAATAATTAAAGAACAAAAATACAAAGGTATTGTTATAGATAGTTATCCAAGATACAAAGATGAAGCAGACGACTTAATAACGATGATTAAAAAATATGATTTAAATTTAAAGGCTTCTATAATTATGAATATATATTATCCAAATATATTAAATAAAATATCAACTAGCTTAGTTTGTGGTATTTGTGAAAAAAAGTATACTAATTTCAATCAACCTATAAATAAGGACCATTGTGATGTCGACAATGCTAAGCTTAAAAATACATACGATGATATTAATAGTAACAACTTGAAATCTAAGTATGATTTGTATATCGAAGAGTCTCGCAAAGCAATAGATATAGTTTCCAGAGAAAGTGAGATATCTTTTTCTGTCGATGCTAATCAGCAGTCAATTCTAGTTTTTTCGGAGATAATCTCAAAGCTTACCAGAAAAGAAAAGAAGTTTAACACTATATTTAAAAAAACAGGAGAAACAAATCTACCCACAGAATACGGTATGTTTAGGTTGGTGGGGTATCAAAATAGAATTAACTACGAGTATCATCTGGCTCTAGTTAAGGGCGACGTAGAAGGCAAAAGGCGCGTTCCAGTTAGAATACATTCTTCCTGCATAACAGGAGACATTTTTCACTCAGAAAAGTGTGATTGCTTTGGACAGCTGTCGGCAGCCATGTCACACATAGAAGATGTCGGGCAAGGTGTTATTATTTACTTGTTTCAAGAAGGTAGAGGTATAAATATACTTAATAAAATAGAGGCTTACAAATTGCAAGAGGATGGATATGATACAGTTGAAGCAAATGATCAACTCAGTTTACCAAATGACTTGAGAGATTACTCTGTAGTAAAGACGATGACAGAAGACCTTGGTATTAAAACTGTAGATTTAATAACAAATAATCCTCTTAAAATGGGTGACATACAAAGCGTTGGTGTTATTGTAGAGTCAAGAATACCTCTTATAATCAAGCCAAATAAAAATAATGAATTCTATTTGAAAACTCAAAAAGAAAAAAATGGTCACAATTTAGATGTAAATAAAGTTAAAAACAACCTAGAAATAGAAATTAAGTTTGCTCTGAAGAGTTCTTATGTTTTGTTCATTAGAGAGAAAATAAAATTATTAGATAGTGTAGTTTTCTTGGGTAGGAAATATGAAAACACTATGAACTTTGATAACTCAGATAGAGAAATGTATAAGCAGGATGCAAGACTAAGAGTGAGAGAAATTTCACACAAAAAAGAAGATGACAGCAAAAGAGTAGAGTTTTGTTATAAACGCAGATTGAAAATAGGAGACTTCAAAGAAGAGGAGGAAATAGAAACAAGTTTCGTTGCAGACGCAAAAGTTTTTAAAGAAATATTAAATAAAATGGGATATTCTTTCTCTGATGGCTATGAAAGGCACAGAGAGACATACACATATGATGACCTTAAAATCACATTGGATGAATTTCCTTTTGGCAATATATTAGAAATAGAAGGTGAGAAGGAAAATATAGAAAGGCTATGTTCTATTTTAAATTTGAAAGTTAGTGATTCTTACAAATTGAGCTGTGATGATTATTATTCAGAATTATGTCAGGCTAATAATATAATTCCCAAGAAATATATAAGCTTTGAGGATGAAGAAATGCCAAGGGCGGAGTAGGTGTATTTATTATTGTGGATATCTTCCATCTTTAAATACAAGAGATAGCATATAATGTAAATATGACATATATCATTTCTAATATTAAAAAATCTTTATGAATTGCGTGAAATAATCAAATACCCTTATAAATAAGGGTATTTTGCTATTTAACTTAGTACATTAGATGGCATATTCAAAGTCTGTGTATAAAGATTAGTTATACCCTTGACAAACATAATATAATATGTGTATAATGTAGTCAAGGTAGTGATGTGGATTTAGTTGTCAAGGTAAGCCGGAAGGTGTGCTAAGATAAATAAATGAAACATCACTTCAGGCCATACGCCAGTTCTTTGAATCGAATGCTCACGCAATCATCGAAGCGCTGGAGATTGTTGCCTGCCCGATTACAGTTTTTCCATCCACCTCGGGCTCCGGCCCACACACAACAGGAGGCCACCATGGCCGCTCGCAAGTTTCCTCGTCTCCTGGCGACTGCGGTCGCCTCCCTCGCCCTCGTCG
>JAYVII010000039.1:0-3990 GCA_043770395.1 bacterium
TCTTTTATGACAATGACATCTGAAGTAAAAATGGAAACAGTTTTTGGAAGTGGTAATAGTGACTCTCAAGGCTTTTTAGGAAAAATAATGGGCGCAGGGAAAAGAGTTTTGACGGGCGAGTCTCTTTTTATGACAACTTATACCCAGACGGGTGCAGGTAAAGGATCTGTATACGTCGCGGCACCTTATCCTGGAAAAATTATTCCTTTTAATCTCTCTGAATATGGAGGAAAAATTATCTGTCAAAAAGATTCATTTCTAGCTGCTGCAAAAGGTATAACTCTGGGAATAGAGTTTCAGAAAAAATTAGGTACTGGGTTTTTTGGTGGTGAAGGATTCATTATGCAGAAAATTGAAGGAGATGGCCTAGCCTTTGCTCATGCAGGTGGTCACATTATCGAACATTCATTAAAGCAGGATGAAAAATTAAAGATAGATACAGGATGTTTGGTTGCTTTCGAAGGAAGTGTTAAATATGAAATAGAATATATAGGATCAGCAAAGAATGCTGTTTTTGGTGGTGAAGGATTATTTTTTGCAACAGTAACAGGCCCTGGAAAAGTGTGGGTACAATCACTACCTTTTTCTAGGCTCGCTGGAAAAATATTCTCATTATTACCAAACACATCTAAAGATTCAGGATCTGTTCTTGGTAGTTTAGGGGATGCTGTAATGGGAGAATAAAATAGGGAATATAATTGCTTTATTATTTAGCCCTTCAAAAACAGTTCAAACTTCCCACACGACACACACCCAAATACAAAAGTCCTGCAATTAATTGCAGGACTTTTGTATTTGGGTGTGTGGTGGTATAATTGAGGGATGAAAATATTTCGTGTTGTTATTCAGGTTTCTGATATTCTGAGAGCGCAGACTTTTTATTCTGTACTTCTGGGCATCTCCGGAGTTAGGATTTCTCCAGGACGTCATTATTTTGATTGTGACGGAGTTATTCTTGCTTGCTTTGACCCACGCGCTGATGGGGACGATTTTGATGCTAAGCCAAATCCAGACGATGTTTATATTTCAACAAATGAGCTTGAAAATGTTTTTGAAAGAGCAAAAAGATTAGAAGTTGCAACTATTTCTGAAATCGAAATTCAGCCATGGGGGGGAACGTTCTTTTTACTTGAAAGACCCTTTTGACAATCCAATCTGTTTTGTTGATTCAGAAACATCATTTATTGGCAAATAATATTTTTGAAATAGAAGAGAACAGCAATACTGACAGGTTTTTGTATTTTGAGAGGGAGATGGTATAATCGGAGTATGGAAGAAAAATTAGATTATATTGGGTTTTATGAAAGAGAATATTATATATTTTCAAACTTTTCTGCATTCGCAATTATGTGGAAGGGCTATTTTTGTATGACAAGCGAACATGCATATCATACTGAAAAATTTGAAGATGAAAGTTTAAAAGAATAAATTAGGAAAACAATGTCTGCACATGATTCACAAAAGTTATCACATCAATACAAAGATAAATATAGAAAAGATTGGGATCAAATAAAAGTTGGAATTATGAAAGATATACTACGTGAGAAAGTTAAACAACATTCATACGTTTTAAAAAAGTTAAAAGATTCAGGAGATAGAGAGCTAGTCGAGGACTCTTGGAGGGACGATTTTTGGGGGTGGGGTCCTGAGAAAGATGGACAGAATATGCTTGGTAAGCTGTGGATGGAGATTAGAGAAGGGCTAAGGACTGAGGGTGTGATGCCGGCATATTGCGAAGAGATGATAGAGAAAGCTACAACATGTTTGACTTCTTAAATAAATATAGTTATACTATAAATATGAAAATTGGAGTAGATATAGACGAAGTACTAGCTGCTTTTGTGGAGAGTCTTTTTGATTATCACAATATGACAAGGGGGACAAATTTTGATAAGAAAGAAATTAAAAGTAATTTCTTTAGTGATTATGTTGGGTTTAGTAAAGAAGAGACAAATTTATTTCTCGAAGAGTTTTTTAGATCTAATTCACATGTTGACATCCTCCCTGTTGTTGGGGCTATAGAAGCCATACAACAACTTTCTGGCTATGATTTAGTAGATATTACTATACGTCCAGAAAGTTGGAGATTGCAAACTGAGGAGTGGCTTAATAAAAACTTTAAAAATGCTTTTTCGGGGCTCTATATGCTGGGGGTGGAAGCCTAAAGTCAAGGTGGTATCTTACAATCAAAAGAGGATCTATCGACTTGGGGTGAGATAAAAGTTTCTGTAATGGAGGATATAATAAGAGATAAAATATCTACACATCCATTTATTAGAGAAAAATTGATAGAGTCTGGTGATAGAATTATTATGGAGGATTCCCATAAGGATTCTTTTTGGGGATGTGGTGAGGACTTTCAGGGTAGGAATGAATTGGGTAAAGTGTGGATGAGAGTTAGAGAAGAATTACTCACAAAATAATTTGTGTTTACCTATATAGGTGATATAATTTGTCTATGAATAAAATATTAACAGCCCTGTCTCTTAACAAGAATATATTAATATCTCTGTCACTAATAATAGTGACAATATATTTATTGTCCGGACTTCCTTTTTATAAAATAGTAAATACACAAGATAAAAAAGATTTAATAAATATAAAAAATAATGAAGATGTCAGGTCTAATAAAAATTCTAAGGGTAGCGCAATAGATAAAACAAATACACCATCTCCAAATTCTATTGGTGGTAAATATGTATTACTGGATAGTGAGACAAATAATAGTAAAAAGTCAGAATACAAAACAGCTACATCTAGTACAGCATTAGAAGATATTGCTTATTTTACTTTGTATGACTATAATATAAAAGATCCGATAATGATAGGTAGTGATAATATAAAAAATGTATATATAAATATTTTAGCTCAGAATATCTTTGACATAAAATATAAAAATAATTCAAATAAATGCGAGAAGGAACCATCTCTTGGGTATAAGACTTGGAAAGTGAAAGATGGCAAATATTTAATATTTTATTGTAATGATATAGAAACATATGCTTTCACCATAATAGATGATAAATACGGCAGCAGGTTACTGGACGAAAGTACGGGTAAAATCTGGATTAGGAAAGTTGGTTATACTTTTACCTATAAAGAAAAAGTAGAAACTAAAAATGGTGACATAAAAATAGATGGTAAAAATAGTGAAATGAAAGAAGTAGATAGGAGATTGAGTTTGTATTCTATACCAGCCTGTGACGGACGTTCATGCCCAGCGCTTATTGAGGGGGTATTCGAAGAGAAAGATGTTAATGGTGTATATAAAGTTGTTAAGAGAGTATCCGTAGAGGGCAATGCCTCCTATGGAGAGGTGCAAATAGCAGATATAGAAACTGGAAAAGCAAAAAGTGTAGAGGTTGGTAAAAATAAAAAAGCGTTGGCTATTCATTGGTCTGATCTACATCAGGGTATAGATGTAGGCGGAGAATGGTTGCTAGAGTATAGTGACTTGAAATTAAAGAAATTATCACAATATAAATTGTATGAGAGTAACGTATATAAAGTCCAATTATATATAGACAAAAATAATATAGACAAAGATGGTTATTATCAAATGACAGCAAGATAATGACGTGATATAATATTTATACTATTAATACCTTTGTCATACATGCAAGCTAATATAATTAAAGACGTCATAAATAAAATTATTTCTATCAATAAAGATTTAAATGAAGAGTCTCTGATAAATTTGTTGATAGCTAGTGGCTGGGATAAACCTGACATAGAAATGGGGTGTAGATTTTTTAATCAAGTCGAACATCTAAATATAAAAAATGACACAACAAAGATAGATATGGCAGCACATTTAACTTTGACTGAGCATATAAATGAGATATTGCCTTATGAAAATAAGCTGCCCGTAGTAATACCATCTATAAGAGAAAACGAAACTAAAGCAAGAGAAAACGAAACTAAAGTTTTTGATAACAAAAATTTATACGTTTGGATCAATATAATATTATTAGCTATTTTGTTATTGTT
>JAYVII010000040.1:0-3969 GCA_043770395.1 bacterium
TCGTATCTCAACATAAAAAATAAACTATATCTTTTGTTATCTTCTTGTTTAACTTCACCATATTTTGATAATATCTTTTTAACTTTCTCAAAAACTAATTGCTCTTTATTAATATCCAGTAAGTCAAAATCTAAATCTATAGAAAATCTAGGCAAATCATAAAACAAATAAGCCATGGTGCCCCCCTTAAATCCTAAGAGTCTCAGCAATTCATGATCGCTGTATATATCGTACAGTATACTCACCATTATTTGCCTGTGTTTACTTTGATCTAGCATATATTTGTTGTAATTTAATTTCTAAGTTTTTATTTTTATAAATTTTAACTAGTTCAAACATCATATTCCAGTCCATATTTTGCAAATTATCAAAATGATATTTTTTATTTAAATAAAGCATATCAAGAACAGCTCTCTCTTTGCTAGCTTTATAATAAAAATTATTTTTAATCAAACCTTTTGCATTTACTAAAAGCTCATCTTTTAATTTCCTATATCTAATCTTTTGTTTATCGGCTATTATATTTACAGTCTTATAGCTAGCTACCATTATGGTTTTATAGTCCTGAAAGATTATGCCTTCTTCTACTAACACCGTCTCAAAAGATATATAGGCTGGTTTGTATATTTTCACAGCCATTTCTTGTCTATTATAATACTCATCCTTGGCATATAGACCTCGCCTAATATGATATAGATTGCCTGCACTTATGGCATAGCTTACATTGCGTGCTGTATTTCCTATACTTTTATTGCTTTCCATCAATATTTCTTTAAATGTAAATACTGTTTTTATCATATATATCTTATATATTACACTTTTTGTAATATATAAGTCAAGGAACAGTTTATTATTATCTATAGTGAGAACAATTAAAACACTAATTCTACATCCCGCTCCTCGATAGCAATGTGCGTATAGTACGCAATATTATAATGAGGTCAAGTATGAGTGAGCGGTTCTTGATATAATACAAATCATATTGAAGTCTGACTCTCGTTTCTTCTGTGGTCTGCGGTGGCTTGTCCTGCATTATTTGTGCCCATCCTGACATTCCAGGCTTGATAGCGTAGCGTATAAGGTAAAAGGGTATTTCATTGGTTAACTTTTCTCCCAAATCTATTATATCTGGACGAGGTCCTATGAGTGATATATCTCCCTTAAGTATTGATAATAACTGAGGTAATTCATCTATGCGACTTTTCCTTAAAAAATAACCTATCTTAGTTATTTTGTTTGGATTGTCATCGTCCTTGATCCATTTACCATTATCAGAATAAGTCATAGTCCTATATTTATAAAGATATATATATTTACCATGAGCACCCAGTCTCTTTTGTTTTATAAAGATATCTCCGTGGTCTTCTCTTTTTATAAAAAAGGCTACAAAAGGATGCAATATAAGCCACACGGCGGTGAGTGGTATACATATAGTCAAATCCAATGTCCTCTTAACAAATTCATAGGCTTTGGTATTGAACCCCACATTTTCAAAATACCAAAAATACCCTACAGAAGCTAATGGCATACGCCTAAAAACTTCCTCATACATACGCTTCATATCATATAATAATACACCCTCAGAAGATAAATTATATAAATAAGGAAGCAGTGGCAGCACCTTGGCATTCCTTGCATCAGACACTATTATCTTTATATCATTATCCTTTAATATATTTTCTAATTGATTAATCACCCCGCTTATATGGCTATTGTGTCCATTGGATTTAAAGGCGTTATCCATATCCAAACTCATATGATTAACAAAATGTATAGGATAATTTGGAGAGCCATTTATTGTTTCTTTTAGCTCTTCAAACTCAACACCAGATCCCAAAAGTATAGCCTTGGTCTTTTCTATTATTAATATATTATAAGAAAACAGATGAAAGAACGCTCCAAATACATACAAAGCTATAGCCTGATAAAGCATTATTAATTTAGGTGCTATATCACTTGGATGTATATATAATATAAATACACTTATAATAAAAGTTGATAGCACCGAATAGAAAAACAATGAGCTAATTTTTATATTAGATCTTAATTTATTAAGATCATACATGCCCGCTATATAATTACATACTATAAACAAAAAACATACATAATATAATGACTTCACATGATAAATATAAATACTGTAGTCCACAATCTCTAAACGCCTTAGACTGAGAGCTACATATAAAGTCAAGAAAAATAAAGCAGTATCAACTATGATGGAAAAGATTTGTGCTCCACGAATTTTAAAGCTTAGCATTCCTCTATTTTAGCATTATTTTACTTTAGTAGCAAAATATTAATACTTACTAGCTCTTATCATAGAATGAGATATGCCCAGCATTATACTCTCCAACAATAAATGTGTCCCACCATAGCTCATAAACGGTAGCGGTATACCTGTGACTGGGGTTACCCCCAAATTCATACCTATATTTATAATTATATGTACATATAGCCAAATTATATATCCAGATACAAATATTATAGAATAATTATCTTCTAATTTATATACACCCCACATCAAATAAATTAATAAAAATAAATAAAGTAATATCAAAGTGAATCCACCCATAAATCCCCACTCTTCCAAAAAAGCAGCAAAAATAAAATCTGTTTCATGTTCTGGTAAATAATTCAGTCTTGATTGAGAGCCATATCCTATACCCTGACCCCATATACCACCATTACCTACTGCTATGATGGATTGATAGGCATTGTATCCCCCACCTTTTATATCATTGAGTGGGTGTATAAAATTTATTATACGTGCCTTTTGATAAGGCTTGAAAGCAAAGTTCCATGCTAAAATAAAAGATATTATAGACATAATAATTAAAAATAATATATGTTTTCTAGATGCTCCAGATACAAAAATTATGCCACCCCATATAGACAACAAAATCAAGGCAGAGCCAAAATCAGGCTGAAGCAATACCAAGACAAATGGTATAAAAAAATAAAATCCTGAAACAAATAAATGCTTTATATTAGCTATTTCTCTATGTCTACGAGAAAAGTATTTAGCTAATAGCATTATAAGGGCTAATTTCATTAGGTCCGCAGGCTGAAATGATATACCACCCAAATACAACCATGATTGTGCGCCATTGGCGACTTTACCTATTACAAGCAAAGCCAAGAGCAAAAAAGAAGCAAATAAATATATAAATATTGAAACTTTAGACCTCGCTAAATTTTTATAATTTAAATTTGCAAAAATTATCATTGATAACAAAGAAATAATTATCCATACTAATTGTTTCCAAAATATACCACCCACACTATTGAGACTAGACATAGTGGATAATCCCATTAGCATTATGGGACTTATAATTAATAATAGTAGCCACAGTAAAGAATTAATTATCTTCAAATACATATATTTCTACTCTATAGTTATTTAGATTTTCCAAGCTTTCATACCATGTCATATTTACTTCTACTTCATCTCCTCCATCTATGTATTTTACTTTGGATTCATTAATAGCTATTACACCCGTATCATTAAGTATCAAAGCTTTGACAGTTAATTTATTGCTTTTATCCAAGGTGATATTCTTTAATTTTATATAAAGCTTCTTTTCTTGATTATTATATTTATAATCTATTACCTTGACTCTATTTATATGTTTATTTACAGGTATATAATTCTGATTGACCAATTCTATATCAGCAAATTTAACATCATTGTTAACACTTTTAATCGTCTCGTTATTTATATTTTCATTTACATTATTGCTTGTGCTATCGTTTACATTATTGTTTATGTCTCTATCTATTCTTTGATTTAACAAAATAATAGGGAATCGTGTGGCGTCTGGTATATATATATCTCCGTCTATTTCTTTTATCTTTTCCCTATTAGTATTGTATATTTTTATTTTGTAGGCCTGTAATCCTGTAGATTTGCCGATATTTGTATTTTCTATCATTGACACTATATCATAAACTCCATATTTGGAAGGTATT
>JAYVII010000041.1:0-3949 GCA_043770395.1 bacterium
TTAGGACAACATAATATAAAAGTAGATATAAATAAAAGAACTTTTGGATCTTCATATGAGGTTAAAAATTATTTAGGCATAGATATATTGTGTATGAAAATAGAGGATGCAGTAGCTAATAAATTTGTAGCTATGTATGAGAGGCTTGGCGAAGCTAATAGAGATATATTTGATATGCACTTTTTCTTGTCCAAACATTTAGGGTATAATGTAGAAATAATTAGTAGTAGAACAAATCTAGATATCAAAGATTTTATAGATAATAATATAAAAAATCTAGAAAATTTAAATGATATTTATATTTTAGACGGATTGGGAGAACTTGTAGACGAGAAACAAAAATACTTTATTAAAAATAAATTAAGAAATGAATTAATACTCTTTTTAAAATTAAAAATATGAAAAAAAACATAATGATAACAGGGGCGGCGGGATATGTAGGAGCGATGCTAGTGGACGTGTATGCCCAGCGTGAGGACGTGGGTACTATATTGGCCGTAGACAAAGATCCGTTGCCTGATTTCCTAAAGAATAAGTATAGTAAAAGTAAAAACGAAATCCCTAACAAACATAACAGAGATAAGATAATTAGTAATAAAGTCGTGTATTTGCAAGCTAATTTAGCTGATGATGATTGGATACTATTGGCAGAGCAGATCAAGCCTGAAATAATAATACATACAGCTTGGCAAATCAGAGAAATATATGGCAGACGTGATATATCTTGGCATTATAATATCATCGCCTCGGACAAAGTTTTTGACTTTACTTTTGCTCATGACTATGTCAAAAGGCTTATACACTTTTCTACTGTAGCCTCTTATGGAGCTTTGTCCACTAATGACATTAATTATAAATACAAAGAGACAGATAAATTTAGAGAGACCGTTTATCTGTATGCTGAAGAGAAACGTATAGCTGAAGAACATCTTGCTAAAAAATATACAGAATATATAGAGCTAGTAAAAAATAAAAAACAAATAATGATATTGCGGCCAGCGTCCATCACTGGACCAAGACTAAGAAATGATATAAATAAATTTTCTTTACAATCTGCACTTTCTGGAAGTTTGAAAAAACAAAAAGGTATACTTAACAAAATTGTTGGTAATATGACTAGATTTATGCCGTCTACACATGGATGGTTGAGGCAATATATACATGAGGATGATGTGATCGATATGGTCGCTCTTCTTGCATTTGATAATGATATTAATGATCAATATGAAGTCTATAATATATGCCCTCCAGGCCCAGTGGTGTTGGCTGTTGATATGGCTAAAGCGTTGGGTAAAAGACCTATTAATATAAATGTCAGAGTGATACAATTGGTGTTTGCTATTTTTTGGCATATTACTCGCGGGCGAGTGCCTACTGCTCCCGGCGTATGGATGGGATATTCGTACCCCATAGGTATAGATGGAAGCAAAATAACCAATAAGCATAATTATAATTATAAATATGAGAGTTTGCAAGCTTTGATACTTAATCAAGGGAGATACAATAAATAAATATAACAAAGAGAGTGCCACTAGTTAAATGTCACTAATTAAATTGCAATGCTTATAAAAATGTGCTATTATAATATAATTATGACATTACAATTAAATGCAAACAAGAGGGTAATAGGGGAGAAAATGGCAGGTATGATGCCAGCGGTGATGTATGGTAAACATGCAGGTTCTACGCCTATATTTTTAAACTCCATAGCTTTTCTTAAGATTTATAAAGAGGCTGGTGAATCTAATGTGATATCGTTAGACGTGGAAGGTAAGAAAGAGAATGTACTTATACATGATATACAATTTGATCCAGTAAAGAGTCATATAATACATGCTGATTTCTATGTAATAGAAAAGGGTCAAAAGGTTCACGTAAATATACCTTTACAATTTGTAGGAGAGAGCTTTGCTGTCAAGAATTTAGGAGCTAATTTAATCAAAGTATTATATGAAGTTTCTGTGTCTGCTGATGCTAGCGCTCTGCCTAGTCACATAGAAGTAGACATAACGGCTCTGACTGATCTTAATAGTAATATATTGGTCAAGGATTTAGTTTTAGGAAAAGGCGTAGAGCTGTATCATATGAATGAGAGTGATGTAGTAGCTAGTGTAATAGCTCAAGTAGAAGAAGACTTGAGCGCTCCAGCTGTGGTGGATATGAATGCTATAGAAGTAGAAAAGAAAGGCAAGAAAGAGGAGGAGGTCACGGTATAATGTGACTGATATACACAAAGGGCGACCGCTACGCGGTCGCCCTTTGTGTATATCAGTCACAAAAACATCACATCACATGTTATAATCTATATATGTATTATTTTAAAACAGCTAAGTTCGTATTTCTTATTTCTATTGTTTCTATATTTTCTATTTGTTTTCCATTCTTAAATGTATTTAATGACAATAAAAATATAGGAAATCCTTATGCAATGGCCGCTACCAAAACTAAAGCGGAATTACAATTGGAATTAAATGCTTTAGAAATAGAAATAGTCAAGCATAAAGAATTGGTAAAACAAAAACAAAGCGAAGGCAAATCGCTCAGTCGTGATGTGACATTACTTGATCAAAAAATCAAACAATCAGAATTAGAAATAAAAGCTAGAGAAAAAAGTATAGGTAATCTGTCTTATAAAATAGCCGAAAAGAAAGACAATATCAGAGTATTGAGTCACAAAATAGAAATAGAAACTAAGGGTCTGGCTGCTACTTTGCGTAATGATATGTCAAATGAAAATAGTCCGCTTTATTTTGTGCTTAATAGCGACTCGTTGTCACAGTTCGTAGAGAATACGCAGAAATATGACAACGTAAAGCAAGCTGTAAATGGTAGTTTGGATACAATAAACAAAAGTAAAACAGATTTAGAAATTGTGTCAGCTGAATTGGAGGATGTAAAGGATGAAGAAACAGCACTTAATAAACAAACTAAAATACAAAAAGAGCGTATAACTGAAGACAGGGGGGAGAAGAAGCAATTACTCGAAGAAACAAAAGGCCAAGAAAAAGAATATGCAAAGATGCTCAAAGATAGAGAAGCTCAAGCAGCTAAAATAAGGGCGACTATGTTTGAATTATCTGGATCTACTGCTATTAATTTCGGCTCGGCTTATGATATGGCAAAGAACATGGAGTCTATCACTGGGGTCAGAGCTTCATTTCTGATGGCTATTATAACTATAGAAAGTAATTTGGGTAAAAATGTAGGCAAGGGCACTTGGAAAGAAGATATGCACCCCACTCGTGATCAGCCAATATTTAAACAAATTTGTGAAGAATTAGGACTTAATCCTGACAATCAAAAAGTAAGCAAGAAACAATGGTATGGCTATGGTGGAGCCATGGGGCCTGCGCAATTCATACCCAGCACTTGGGTGATGTACAAAAAGAAAGTCACACAGGTGACAGGAAATAATCCGCCTAGTCCATGGAATACCAAAGATGCCTTTGCTGCCTCTTCACTGTTACTCAAGGATAATGGTGCAGCCAAAGGTGGACGCACAGCAGAGCATAGAGCGGCCGTATGCTATTTGGCTGGATGCGGTAATGCCTCCAAAGCATCTTATCAATTCTATGGCAATGATGTGATGGCTGTTGCTGACAAATATGACAAACAAATAGAAATATTGAACAAGAAATAGAGACCTTGAACAAGAGATAGGCTTAGACCCTTTAATATAAGTATATAACAAGACAATATATTACAAATTTGTCAAAGGTGCTTTCTTATATTTATAATGCTAAAATACAAATATTTAATATTGCTTTATTAATTTGTCTTGACTTAATATATTAAATTACTTATTGATATCTCTTTTACTTTTATGAAAAATATATATGCGGGCTATAGAATTGTGACATTGTTCTTATTTATAACTTTGATGACTAATAGCATAGCGCCAACTGCCTTTGCTCTTATGGATAGCAAAGCTAATGATTCTGCTACAGAT